>JAYVBO010000542.1:0-2629 GCA_043750435.1 Betaproteobacteria bacterium
GCCGATTGCGCCCAGGCCCTGCCTCGGCCGCCGGTTTTCATCCCGGTGGCCGCCGGCCCGGTGACTGAGGCCGCGAAATGATCGAATTCCAGGGTTTGACCAAGTCCTTCACCCAAGGCAGCGGGCGCAAGCGGCGCACCGTCGAAGCGGTGCAGGGCGTGACTTTCACGGCCACCAACGGCTGCATCACCGGCTTGCTGGGCTCGAACGGCGCGGGCAAGACCACCACGCTGCGCATGGCTGCGGCCTTGATCGAGCCGGACGCCGGGCGTGTGCTGGTCGACGGCATCGAGGTGGCGCGCCAGCCCGTGATGGCGCTGGCCCGCCTGGGCGTGCTCAGCGACGCGCGCGGCCTGTACCCGCGGCTGACGGCGCGCGAGAACATCGTCTATTTCGGGCGCCTGCACGGCATGAGCCGCGAAGCCGCCGAAGACCGGGTGCGCGACCTGGCCCGCACGCTGGACATGAAAAGCCTGCTGGACCGCCGCACCGAAGGCTTCAGCCAGGGTGAGCGCATGAAGACGGCGCTGGCGCGGGCGCTGATCCACGACCCGCCGAACATCATCCTCGACGAACCCACCAACGGCCTGGACGTGCTGGCCACGCGGGCCTTGCGCGACACCTTGCGCCGGCTGCGCGACGAGCAGCGCAAGTGCGTCATCTTTTCGACCCACATCATGCAAGAGGTCGAAAGGCTGTGCGACCACGTCGTCGTGGTGTCCCACGGCCGCACCGTGGCCCGGGGCACGGTGGCCGAACTGCGGGCGCTGAGCGGTGAAACCGACTTCGAGGAGACCTTCGTGAAACTGGCTTTCAGTGCCGACGAACGCCAGGCGGCGTTGCAGCCATGAGCCGCGCCGCCCTGACCGTCTACTTCAAGGAACTGAGCGACGCGCTGCGCGACCGGCGCACCCTGGCCGTGGTGCTGCTCAGTTCGGTGGCCATCGGGCCGCTGGTGCTGATGCTGGTGTCGTCGCTGGTGGCGGGCATCGAAAAGCGCGCCGAAGCGCGGGTCGTCGTGGTGCAGGGCATCGAACTAGCGCCCAGCCTGCGCAACTACCTGGAACGCCAGACCTACACCGTAACCGCCGCGCCGGCGGGCTACGAACAGCTGCTGATCGACAACAAGCTGGGCGACCCGGTGCTGCTGGTGCCGGCCACCTTCGAAGCCGATCTGGCCGCCGGCCAGGCGCCGGTGCTGGAACTGGTGGGCAGCAGCGCCAACCAGCGCGCGCAGCAGGGCAGCGGCGCCGTCATGCGCCTGTTGCGCGGCTTCAACCAGGAACAGGCCCTGCTGCGTCTGTCGACACGCGGCATCGCGGCCAGCCAGCTGGAAGCCCTGCGAGTCGAAGAACGCGACCTGGCCGACCCGGCGGCGCGCGCCGCGCAGTTGGGCACCATGGTCCCCTACTTCGTGTTGATGGCCGTGCTTTATGGCGCGTTGAACGCGGCGCTGGACACCACGGCGGGCGAACGCGAACGCGGTTCGCTGGAGCCGCTGCTGATGAACCCGGCGTCGCGCTGGGCGCTGGTGCTGGGCAAATGGGGCGCGGTGGCCAGCGTGGCCATGCTGATTGCCGTGCTGTCGTGCCTGAGCTTCGTGCCCGGCCAATGGCTGCTGCGCAGCGAGGCGCTGGCGGCGATGTTCCGCTACGGCTTCGGCGAGGCCGGCGCCTTCATTGCGCTGCTGTTGCCGCTGGCCGGAGCACTGTCGGCCTTGCTGATGGCCATCGCCATTCGCTGCAAGTCCTTCAAGGAAGCCCAGGCCAACGCCACCGTGGTGATGCTGGCGGTGTCGCTGCTGCCCTTGATCACGCTGTTCAGCCAGGAAGGCACGGCGCCTTGGTACTTGTGGGTGCCGGCCCTGGCGCAGACCACGCTGATGGGCCGCGTGTTGAAAGGTGAAACGCTGCTGGCGGGCGACGTGTTGCCGTCGCTGCTGGTGTGCGTGGTGTTGACGGTACTGGCGCTGGGTTTCGTGGCCCGCACCCTGCGGTCGGCGGCGCTGAAGTAGGCGCTGACGCTGGCCTTGGGATTCAGTTCGACCGGGCGCTCAAAGCCCGGTGGACTTCCTGCTGCCAGGGCAAGGTGCGCACCAGTTCGTTCAGGAAACGCGCCGACTGCTGCGCGGTCAGCACCTCGCCTTCGTCGCCGATGAGCCGCACATTGGTCACCAGCGACATCGGGTCGGACATGGCGACGACGCCTTGGGTGATTTGCACCCAGTCCCAGGCCATGCCGGCCTGACAGTCGGCGACGGTCGTGGCCCACACCGTTTGGCCCGCAGGCGGGCCGCCGGTATCACTGGGCAGCACGATGCAGGTATCGATATGGTGAAAGCGAACCCGAGGGTGTGCGCCAGCCTGCCACAATAGTCGGGGCCAGGCGCGCAGCGACCAGGCCGTGGCAGGGGGCAGTACAAAAGCAGAGATCGTTGGTGAGGGCTGGAGCATGACGCTATCTTTCGTCAGCCGGCCCGGAAGTGAAAGCTGTAAACCCTGTCAGGGCGCGAGCCTTGACGACTTGAGCTCCCGCAAGCGAGGAGAGCAATGCTCCCTGGTGGATATGCCGCGGTGCTACAGGCCCGCAACCGCGATGAATTTCGCGATGAAGTCGTGCGCTTCACGCA
>JAYVBO010000543.1:0-2627 GCA_043750435.1 Betaproteobacteria bacterium
GTCGAGGCCGACCTGGACCTGGCCATCTGCATCACCGAGGGCATCCCCGTGAAGGACATGCTGATGGTCCGCAACAAGATGAAGGCCAAGGAAGCCGCCGGCGGCAAGAAGACGCTGCTGCTGGGCCCCAACTGCCCCGGTCTGATCACCCCCGACGAAATCAAGATCGGCATCATGCCGGGCCACATCCACCGCAAGGGCCGCATCGGCGTGGTCAGCCGCTCGGGCACGCTGACCTATGAAGCCGTGGCGCAACTGACCGAAATCGGCCTGGGGCAAAGCACGGCCGTGGGCATCGGCGGCGACCCGATCAACGGTCTGAAGCACATCGATGTGATGCGCGCCTTCAACGACGACCCGGACACCGACGCCGTCATCATGATCGGCGAGATCGGTGGCCCCGACGAAGCCGAAGCAGCCATGTGGTGCAAGGCGAACATGAAGAAGCCCATCGTCGGCTTCATCGCGGGCGTGACGGCCCCGGCCGGCAAGCGCATGGGCCACGCCGGCGCCCTGATCAGCGGTGGCGCCGACACCGCCGACGCCAAGCTGGCGATCATGGAAGCCTGTGGCTTCACGATCACGCGCAATCCGTCGGAAATGGCGCGCCTGCTGAAGGCCATGCTCTAAAGCGCCTGACCAAGCCGGCGCCTGCGGCGCCGGCTCTGCGCGCTATGTAGTTCCCGCAGGGTCGCCCGTCGGCCCCGCCTCTAAACTTGTCCGTTCTGTGTGGCGCCGCACCGCGCGTGCGCACGAGCGAGGACGGAACATGCAACACATCGTCGAAGCGGGCTTCTGGCTCGCCCTGGCCAAGATCATCTGGGTCAATATTCTGCTGTCGGGTGACAACGCGGTGGTCATCGCGCTGGCCGCGCGCAGCCTGCCGGAAGACCAACGCAAGAAAGCCATCTTCGGTGGCAGCGCAGCGGCCATCGCCCTGCGCATCGTGCTCACCATCTTCGCGGTGCAACTGCTGCAGTACCCGTATCTGAAGCTCATCGGGGCGCTGTTGCTGTTCTGGATCGGCGTGCAGTTGCTGATCCCCGAAGATGAGGGCGAAGACGGCATCCAGTCGCATTCCCACCTCTGGTCGGCCATCCGCACCATCCTCATCGCCGACTTGGTGATGAGTCTGGACAACGTGATCGGCGTGGCCGCTGCGGCCGACGCCGGGCCGCCGGAATCGCGTTTGCTGCTGCTGATCCTGGGCCTGGGCCTGTCGATACCGATGATCATCTTCGGCAGCCAATTGCTGCTGACCGTGATGGAAAAGCACCCGGTCATCATCACCCTGGGTGCCGCGCTGCTGGGCTTTGTGGCCGGTGAGATGTTGATCAGCGACCGCGCGCTGGCGCCCTTCTTCGCTGGCGTGGGCAGCGCTTCGACCACCATCATCGAAGTGGCCGGCGCTGTGGGTGTGGTGCTGGTCGGCCGATGGCTGGCTGGCCGCAAAGGCAAGGGTGCAGCCAAATCGGCGGGCGCCGATCCGGCCTGAGTGCCGAAGACCAGCGGGCGGCGCGCGTGACCGCAGACGCCCACAACGGCCTTCAGCCCGGTCACGCCATCGCCGGTTACCGGCTGATCCGCCGCATCGGGCAAGGCACCCACGGTGCCGTCTACCTGGCCGAAGTGCCGCGCGGCTCGTGGACCGTGGCGCTGAAAGTGGTGGCCTTGCCGCCAGGCGCTCCCGAGCCGGTGGCGCGCGAAGCCTTCCTGCGCAGCGCTGAAACCGCCCGCCGCCTGCACCACCCTGGCATCGTGGCCCTGCACGCCGCCGGCGTCGAAGGCCCGCTGGCCTGGCTGTCGATGGAATTGGTGGCTGGCAGCGACCTCACCCGCTACACCCGACCGCAGCGCCTGCTGCCCGAGCCGTTGGTCTTGCGCCTGGGCGAACGCATCGCGCAGGCCTTGGCCTACGCCCACCGGCAAGGCGTGGTTCACCGCGACGTCAAGCCCGCCAACGTGCTGGTCGACTGGACCAGCGACGCCGTCAAGCTGGCCGATTTCGGCCTGGCCCGCGCCGACGACGGCGTGCAGACCGGCACCGGCATCGTGCCCGGCTCACCCGCCTACATGGCGCCTGAGCAATTGGCCGGCGCCGTGCCCACGCCACGCAGCGACCTGTACGCGCTGGGCGTGATGCTCTTCCAACTGCTGGCCGGGCGCCTGCCGCATGAAGGCGCCACCATGGGCGACTTGCTGCGCCACGTGGCCGACGAACCCGTACCCGACCTGCGTGCGCTGCGTCCTGACCTGCCGGCCGCCGTGGCCGCCCTGACCGCGCGCCTGATGGCCAAGCGACAGGCGGAACGCCCGGCCGACGGCGACGCGGTGGCCCGCGAGCTGGCCGCGCTGGCGCAAACATGGCCCGCACCGCTTTGAAGCCCCGCTTGCTGGCGGCTGGCGGCGAGCCGATCCGATGCACAATCGCGCTCCGCCCCCAACCGCGCTTCAACCGCACTTTCCTGTGTCCATGACGATCGAGATCCATGCTGCGGTGGACCCCGGCCGGGCGCGCAGCAACAACGAGGATTCGGTGGCCACCGATGAGAGCGTCGCGCTGGCGGTGCTCGCTGATGGTATGGGCGGCTACAACGCCGGTGAAGTGGCCAGCAGCATGGCCACCA
>JAYVBO010000544.1:0-2625 GCA_043750435.1 Betaproteobacteria bacterium
CGCACCTTCGGCTTCACCAAAGACGTGGAAATGATGCGCGGCCGTGGCCTGGGCCTGGGCGGCAATATGGACAACGTCATCGTGGTCGACGAGTACCGCGTGCTGAACGGCGAAGGCCTGCGCTACGACGATGAATTCGTGAAGCACAAGCTGCTGGACGCCATCGGCGACCTGCACATTGCGGGCAAGCCGCTGCTGGCCAGCTACACCGCGTTCAAGAGCGGCCACGCGCTGAACAACAAACTGCTGCGCAAGCTGCTGGCCGATGAAACGGCTTTTGAGATCGTCACCTTCGAGCGCGACGCCGATGCGCCGGCCGGTTTTGCGGCCCTCGCGCCGGCCTGGTGATGGCCTCCCAGTCGCCTCCTTTGGCTTCAGCCCCCCAAGGGGGCGTCGCGCTCTTGGGGCGGCCCGGCGTGCGCTGATGCTGCTCTTCCGCCTGATCTTCGGCCTGCTGCTGGTGAGCGGCGTGCTGTGCTTCGCGATGTACATCGCCACCAGCCAGCCGGTGTGGCGCCGGCGCGGCCTGGTCATCGTCAAGTGGACGGTGCTGGCCGGGCTGGCCTTCTTCGCGGTGCTGATCCTGGAACGGCTGGCGCTGATGCTGTAGCGCGTCAAGGGCGCCAAGGCCGCATCACTGCTGGCGTTGCGCCTTGCTGCGTTCACCCACCTGCACCTGCGCCGTCAAGGCCTGCGCACCGCGCTGCAGGGCCAGCGTGGCCTTGCTGTCGGGCGGCAAGGCGGCCACGGCGGCCAGCAGTTCTGCGGTGCTGCGCACCGGCGTGTCGGCCACCTTCAGCACCACATCGCCGGGCCGCACGCCGCCCCTGGCGGCCGGGCCGTCTTGCAAGACACCGGTGATCAGCACGCCGCTCTTCACCGGCAGGTTCAGGCTGACGGCCAGTTCGGCCGTCAGGTCGCGCGGCACCACGCCGATCCAGCCGCGCTTCACGCTGCCGCCGCGCAGCAGCGCTTCCATCACCGTGCGCGCGGTGTCCACCGGCACCGCGAACCCGATGCCCAGGCTGCCGCCGCTGGCCGAGAAGATGGCCGTGTTGATGCCCACCAGATGGCCCCGCACATCGACCAGCGCGCCGCCCGAATTGCCCGGGTTGATGGCCGCGTCGGTCTGGATGAAGTTCTGGAAGGGCGTGTCGCTTTGCTTGCGGTCCAGCGCGCTGACGATGCCGGCCGTCACCGTCTGGCCGACGTTGAAGGGGTTGCCGATGGCCAGCACGGCGTCGCCCACTTGCAGGGCATGGGCGTCGCCCAGGGCGATGACGGGCAGCTTGTCGAGTTCGATCTTCAACACCGCGATGTCGGTCTCGGCGTCGCTGCCGATCAGGCGCGCTCGGGCTTGCCGGCCGTCGGCCAGTTGCACCTCGATGTCGGTGGCTTCTGCGACGACATGGTGGTTGGTCAGCAGATAGCCTTCGGGCGACACGATGACGCCTGAGCCCAGGCCAATTTGTGCGGGCTGCGCGCCGCCACCGGGGCCGTCGCGGAAGAAGAATTTGTAGCGCGGATCTTCGGCATGCGGGTTGCGCTTGGCCACCCGAGTGGCCGAGACGCTGACCACGGCAGGCGCCGCGAGGCGGGCGGCCAGCGCGTAGCTGAAAGCGGCCCCCGCCGGCGTGGCCGTCGGGGCTTCAGCCGGCGCCACCTGCACCAACGTGGGCGCCGGCAGCAGGCCGCCGACGGCGCCGCGTGGCAGCCAGCCGGGCTTCAGCGTCAGCAGCACAAAGAGCACCGCCAGGGCCACGGTGACGGCTTGCGAAAAAACGAGCCAGCTTCTACGCCACATCAGCGGTGCAATCGGGTCGGTTCAGTCAAGAGGTGGTGAGGGAAGGGCAGAATCGGCCGCATGACGGATCGCAGCGAATTGGAGTCGGTCCTGCAGCGCTTGCTGCAGCCTGAAACCTTCAAGGATTATGGGCCGAACGGCCTGCAGGTCGAGGGCCGCCGCGAGGTGCGCCACCTCGTGTCGGGCGTCACCGCCAGCCTGGCTTTCATCGAAGCCGCCATTGCTGCGGGCGCCGACACGCTGCTGGTCCACCACGGCCTGTTCTGGCGCGGCCAGGACGGCCGTTTGACCGGCTGGCTGGCCGCGCGGGTGCGCCTGCTGATGGCCGCTGACGTCAACCTCTACGCTTACCACCTGCCGCTGGACGCGCACGCTGAGCTGGGCAACAACGCGCAGCTGGGCCTGCGCCTGGGCCTGCGGGCCGACGCGCGGTTTGGCGAGCAGGCGCTGGGCTTCATCGGCGCGGCCACGCCGGCTGTGGCCACCTTGGGCGGGCTGGCCGCCACCGTGCAGCAGCAACTGGCGCGTGCCCCGGTGGTACTGCCTGGCGACGGCCGGCCGCTGCGCCGCGTGGCCTGGTGCACGGGCGGCGCGCAAAGCTTTTTCGAAGCCGCCATCGCGGCCGGTGCCGATGCCTTCATTACCGGCGAAATTTCCGAGCCGCAAGCCCATCTGGCGCGCGAAACCGGCGTCGCCTTCCTGGCCTGCGGCCACCACGCCACCGAGCGCTACGGTGCGCCGGCGGTGGCGGCGCACCTGGCCGCGCAGTGCGGCCTGACGCATCAATTCATCGACATCGAGAACCCCGCATGAACCTCGGC
>JAYVBO010000545.1:0-2622 GCA_043750435.1 Betaproteobacteria bacterium
AGCATGATCTTGAAGGCCTCGGTGACCTTTTCCGCCGTGGCGCCGCCGCCGACGTCCAGGAAGTTGGCCGGCTCGCCGCCGAACAGCTTGATGGTGTCCATCGTGGCCATGGCCAGACCGGCGCCGTTCACCAGGCAGCCGATGTTGCCGTCCAGGCTGATGTAGGCCAGATCGAACTTGCTGGCTTCGACTTCCGCCGGGTCTTCTTCGTCGAGGTCGCGGTAGGCGACGATGTCCGGGTGGCGGAACAGCGCGTTGGGGTCGAAGTTGAACTTGGCGTCCAGGGCAATCAAGCCACCTTTGCTGTCACGGTTCAGCGGGTTGATTTCAACCAGCGAAGCGTCGGTTTCCATGTAGCAGGCGTACAGCTTCTGGAAGATGTCGACGGCTTGCGCGGTGCTGTTGGCAGGCAGGCCGATGGCGTCGGCGATCTTCTTGGCCTGCTCGGCGCCCAGGCCAGCCAGCGGGTCGATGAACTCGGTGACGATCTTCTCGGGCGTGCTGTGCGCGACCTCTTCGATGTCCATTCCGCCTTCGCTGGACGCGATGAAGGCGACCTTCTGCGTGGCGCGGTCGGTGACCAGCGAGACGTAGTATTCCTTCTGGATGTCGGCGCCTTCCTCGATGTAGAGACGGCGCACCTTCTGGCCTTCGGGGCCGGTCTGGTGGGTCTTGAGCTGCATGCCCAGGATTTCGGACGACAACTTTTCGACATCGGCCAGCGAACGCGCCAGCTTGACGCCGCCGCCCTTGCCCCGCCCACCGGCGTGGATCTGAGCCTTCACCACCCAGACAGGGCCGCCGAGCTTTTGGGCGGCTTCCTGGGCTTCGCGCACGGTGAACGCGGCGTAGCCCCGCGGCACGGGGACGCCTGCTGCACGCAGCAGTTCCTTGGCCTGGTATTCGTGGATCTTCATGGCGTTTCCTCGCTCAGTGGTCGGTATCGGGGGTGGGTGTGGGAACGACTGCCGCCGCGCGGTACCAGCGCGGGTGGTGCAGGCGCACGATGTCGCCGTCGCTGCGCAGCGCGTGACAACGATCGATCTGGAAAGGCTGGCTGGCACCTTCGGCAGTGCCGCGGGTGTCGATCACTTCGCCGGCAAAGGCCTGGACGACGGCCGTGGGCAGGGTTTGCGCGAGTTCGGTGATGTGGGTGCAGCCCAATACGCCGCCCAGCTTCTGGCGCAAGGCCATGCGGAAGTTCTGCAACAAATTCAAGCCGACCAGCGCGCTGTAGGCGTCGCCGTGCTCGTTGCAGATGCCGGTGTAGGGCATCCAACGCGTTTCCGAGCCGGCCTCCAGGATGTCGAGCTTCTCGTTCACCACCAGGCGCAACAGCATGTCGTGGATGGGCGTGCCCGGCTGGCGTGGCCCGTCCAGCATCTCGGCAACACGGCTCTTGGTGTCGATCAGCACGGCATCGACTTCCCAAAGCCCATTGCCACGCGTGAACACCTGCACGTCGATTTGACGGCGGTGTTTGAGCTGGCGTTGGGCCGCCGCTTGCGGAAGGGTCATCGAGGAGGGTGTTGAGGGCGGACTGCCTGCGCAGTGCGGCGGCGAATTTAGCATGCTGCCCTGCAGCACAAACTTACAGGCCGCCGTCTTGGCTAGTCCTCGTCGCTGGCCTGTACCACGCGGCGGATGACCTCGCCCTCAAAGCCACGGCCAGCCAGGAAGCGCATCTGGCGGGCTCGCTCGGCGGCGTCAGCAGCCGGCGCACCGAAGCGGCGGCGCCAGACTTCACGCGCCCGCTCCAGTTCAGAGCCGCGCGCCTGCTGCAACGTGGTGGACACCAGCTCAGGTGCCAGACCCTTCAGTTGCAGCGCCTGCTTGAGGCGCCGGCTGCCGTAGCGCTGCCCCAGGCTGTGCAGCACCGAGGCAGCGGTGCGGCTATCGCTGAGCAGGTCTTTGGCGGCCAGATCGTCGAGCGCGGCTGCGATTTGCTGTTGCGCCGGCGCATCGGGCAGATCTTCAACGACCCGGGCCAGCTTGCGTTCCAGTTCAACCCTGGAATGTTCGCGCTGCGCCAGGTAGCGCAGCGCCCTGCCCTTGACCGAGATGGAGCCGAAGCTCACGGCACCTGCCGCGCCGACCACGATTGCTGCGAGGACGCGTGCTGCGCGCCCGGCAACGCTGGAGTCATTACGCGGCACCGACCTCGGCAGCCAGCAGCGGAATGCCCATGGAAACCCGCACCTTGTTCTCGATTTCGTGCGCCACGTCCGGGTTTTCGCGCAGGAATTCGCGGGCGTTGTCCTTGCCTTGGCCGATCTTTTCGCCGTTGTAGGCGTACCAGGCCCCGCTCTTTTCCAGGATGCGGGCGGCGACACCCATGTCGATGATTTCGCCCTCGCGGCTGATGCCTTCGCCGTAGAGGATGTCGAATTCGGCCGTCTTGAAGGGCGGCGCGACCTTGTTCTTGACGACCTTGACCTTGGTTTCGCTGCCGATGACTTCTTCGGCCTTCTTGATGCTGCCGGTGCGGCGGATGTCCAAGCGCACGGAAGCGTAAAACTTCAGTGCATTGCCGCCGGTGGTGGTTTCGGGGTTGCCGAACATCACGCCGATCTTCATGCGGATCTGGTTGATGAAGATGACCATGGTGTTGGTCTTCTTGAT
>JAYVBO010000546.1:0-6110 GCA_043750435.1 Betaproteobacteria bacterium
TCGGTGTCGATGACGCCGGGCGCCAGCGAGACGACCCGCGCGCCATTGGGCTGCATCGCTTCTTCCAGCGCGACAGCGCGCGCCAGGTTGTCCATGCCGGCCTTGGCCGCGCAGTAGGACGCGCTGCCGGCCATGGCGTAGCGGCCCAGGCCCGACGAGATCATCAGCACCTTGCGCGGTGCGGCCCAGGTGGCGGTGGCGCGCAGGAAGGCGGCGGTCAGCAGCATGGGGGCTTCCAGGCCGACCCGCAGCGCGCGCGCCAGATCGGCACTGCGGCCGGCCGACAGCGGCGCCGGGTCGGACACCACGCCGGCGTTGTTGATCAAGGTCACCGAGGCGATGGCCTGCGGGTCTTGCGCCGCCAGCCAGCCGGCCAGCCTTTCAGCCACCGGCGCGCTGTCGACGAGGTCGGATTCCCAGCTGATCAGCTCGCTGCCCGGCGGCACGGCGGCCAGCGTGGGTTGACGGGCCAGCGCCAGCACGCGGTGGCCTTGCGCCAGCAGCTGTTCGGTCAGTGCCAGGCCCAGGCCGCGTGAAGCGCCGGTGATGAGGGTGAGGTGTTGGGTCATGGTCGTCGTCAGCTTGAGGGTGGGTGCAGCGGCACTGTAGCGCCGGCGTTCAAAACGGCGCCGGGCTGTCGAAGCGCATAGCGGTGGCGGTGGTTGGGTGGTCGAAGGCGAGTTGCGTGGCGTGCAGCAGCAGTCGGCCGGCTTGCAGCGGGGGCGGCGCGTACAGCGCGTCGCCACGTATCGGGTGGCCGATGTGCTGCAGGTGCACGCGCAATTGGTGGGTGCGGCCGGTGACGGGCGTCAGCGCCAGCCGCGTGGTGGCGGCTGCACGTTGCAGCACGCGCCACTGCGTCAGCGAGGGCTTGCCGCGCTCGGTGTCAACCTGCTGGCGCGGGCGGTTGGGCCAATCGGCGGCCAAGGGCGCGTTGATTTCACCTTGGTCGCCGACCAGGGCGCCTTCGACGACGGCCTCGTACTGTTTGTTCACGCGGCGTGCTTCGAAGGCCATGCTCAGCGCGCGCTGCGCCACCGCGCCACGCGCAAAAACCATCAGGCCCGAGGTGGCCATGTCCAGGCGGTGCACCACCAGCGCGTCGGCGTGCAGCGCCTGCAGGCGCGTCCACAGGTTGTCAGCGCCGGCTTCGCCGCGTCCGGGCACGGCCAGCAGGCCGGCGGGCTTGCAGACCACCATCAAGGCGTCGTCCAGGTACAGCAACTGCAGCGCTTGCATCGCTCAGGTTCAGGCCGGTTCAGTGGCCTGGGCCGAAGTGGCTGCCGAACCGGGCAGCAGCAGGACGTCACGCTGCGCCAGCGCCGGGAACAGCTTTTGCCAGAGCCCGGCCACGATCAGTGTGCCCACACCGCCCAGCACCACCGAACCCACTGGCCCGAGCAGCGCGGCGGTGGCGCCCGACTCGAACTCACCCAGCTGGTTCGAAGCCCCGATGAAGACCGAGTTGACGGCGCTGACCCGCCCGCGCATGGCGTCGGGCGTTTCCAGCTGCACCAGCGTCGAGCGGATCACCACGCTGACCATGTCGGCCGCGCCGGTCACGGCCAGCGCCAGCAAGGCCGGCGCGAAGTGCGACGAGACCCCGAAGGCCAGTGTGGCCAGGCCGTAGGTGGCCACCGAGGCCATCAGCAGCGGGCCGGTGCGCCGGCGTATCGGCCAGCGTGTCAGGGTCAGCGACATCAGCAGGGCGCCCACCGCCGGCGCGCTGCGCAGCACGCCCAGGCCCCAGGGGCCGGTGTGCAGGATGTCCTTGGCGTAGATCGGCAGCAGCGCCGTGGCGCCGCCGAACAGCACCGCGAAGAGGTCCAGCGAAATCGCACCCAGCACCACCTTGTGGTGCCAGACGAAATCCACACCGGCCAACAGGGTCCGAACCGTCACCTGCGCCTGCGGCGGCGCCACGTGGGCGTAGCGCAGCGTCAGACACAGCGCGGTGGCCAGCGCGAACAGCCCGGCGCACGTGCCGTAAGTGGCCGCCGCGCCGGCGGTGTAGATCAGGCCACCCACCGCCGGCCCGGCAATGATGGCGCCCTGCATGCCGGCGGAACTGGCCGCCAGGGCGCGCGGCAGCAAGGCCAGCGGCACCAGCAGCGGCGTCAAGGCCTGCTGCGCGGGCATTTGAAAAGCGCGCACGCCACCCAGCACCAGCGACACCGCCAGCAGCATGTCGCGGCCGGCGTGGCCGCTGAGGCTGCCCGCGCACAGCAGCATCGCCACGGCCACCTGCAGGCTCAGGCACAGCGCGACGATGCGGCCGCGGTGGTGGCGGTCGATGACATGGCCGGCGACCAGCGCCAACGGTATCGCCGGCAGGAACTGCAGCAGCCCGACCAGGCCCAGATCCCAGGCCGAGCCGGTGGTGTCGTACATCTGCCAGGCCACAGCCACCATCAACATCTGACTGGCGGCGGTGCTGCAGATCCGGGCCCACCACAGCCGTATGAAAGCCGGGTGGCCGCGCAAGGAATCGGCCCGGTTCATGGCGCTGTTTCCACAGCGGACCGAGCGGGGTCGACGCCGGTGTTGCAGGCGTCGGCACCCCCATAAGACGGCGAATTCACCAGTGGGCAACCCTGTTAAGCTTGATTAGACATGTTCGAAGAAGCTGCCCGCCTCCACAAGGCCAACCCCAGTGCGCTGCCTGCGGGCACGCGTTTGGGTGAGTTCGAATTGCGCAGCTTGCTGGGCGTGGGCGGCTTCGGCATTGTCTACCTGGCCTTCGACCACGCCCTGGAACGCGAAGTGGCGGTGAAGGAATACATGCCGGCTTCGCTGGCCGGGCGCACCGAGACGATGTTCGTCTCGATACGCTCGCAGTCCGACGCTGAAACCTTCGCGCTGGGCCTGAAGTCCTTCGTCAACGAAGCCCGGCTGCTGGCCCGCTTCGACCACCCGTCGCTGCTGAAGGTGCACCGCTTCTGGGAAGGCAATGGCACGGCCTATATGGCCATGCCGGTGCTGCGCGGCCGCACCGTCAAGGAAGTTCGGCTGGCCATGACCCAGCCGCCCGATGAAGCCTGGTTGCGCAGCGTGCTGGACCCGCTGCTGGGGGCCATTGAGAAGCTGCATTCCGAAGGCGTCTACCACCGCGACATCGCGCCCGACAACATCCAGATCGAGCCCGATGGCCGCCCCGTGCTGCTCGACTTCGGCGCGGCCCGCCGCGTGCTCAGCGACAAGAGCCAGGCGCTGACCGCCATCCTCAAACCGGCCTATGCGCCCATCGAACAATACGCCGAAGCCGGCTCGGTGAAGCAGGGCCCCTGGACTGACATCTACGCCCTGGGCGCCACGCTGCACTTTCTGTTGCTGGGCCGTCCGCCGTCGCCGGCCACCGCCCGCGCGGTGCACGACGACGTTTCGGCCCTGACCACGCTGGCCGTGCCCGGCTGCAGCGAGAACTTCCTGCACATCGTGGACTGGATGCTGGCGCCGCGCCCTGCCGACCGCCCGCAAAGCGTGGCCGCCTTGCGCGAGGTGCTGGCTGGCCATGCCCCAACGCCGCTGCGCCGCGCGGCTGCGCAGCAGCCGGTGTCGGACTGGGACCGCACGGTCGTCATGCCTTCGTCCCGCGCCGCCGCCACGACGCTGGTCGTGCCGCCGCCGCATCAGCAGCCGGCGGCGCCTGATCAGCAGACCACTTTGGTGATGGCGCCGTCGACGACCGCGCCGCCGCAAGCGCAACCGCAAGCGGTGATGGCCGCTGAGCCTGCATCCGAGAAGACCGTGCGTGTCGCCCGGCCGGCGGCGCCCATGGCCGATCTGTCTGCGGCACCGGTTTCCCTGCCGGCTGCGGCGGCTGGCGGCTCCAGGCGCTTGATGCTGGGTCTGGGCGTGGGTGCCTTGGTGCTGGCGGCTGTGGCCGCCGTGGCGCTTCAGGGCAAGCCGGCGGCGTCGCCTGCGGTGGCCGAAATTGCGGCGGCTTCGTCAGCCATGGCTGCGGCCCCGGCCGCGTCGGTCGCTGAATCGGCGGTGAAGACGGTGGTCGTCGGTTCGGCGTCTGCCGTTGCCCCGGCGGCAGCGGCGCTGCTGGCCGCAACCCCTGCCCAGCCTGAAGCGAAGCCGCCGGCGGCCCCGATGACAGGCACCGCGTCCACGAAGCCCGCCACGGCGGCCGCCAAGGCCGCCGCCCGCCCGGCAGCGTCTGTGGCCGTGGTGCCGGCCGCGCCCGTGATGGTGACGACTGCCCCGGCGCCTGAGCCCGTCAAGCCCAAGCAGGACGTGGTGCCGGCACCGGCACCCGCGCCTATGCCCGTGGCTGCAGCGCCCAAACCCGCTGCCACCAACCCCGAGGCTGTTTGCGGCGGCCAGAACCCGCTGCTCTATTTCGTCTGCATGGAAAAGGAATGCCTGCGTTCCGAGCAGATGGGCACGGCAGACTGCAAAAAGTGGCGCCGCGCCGCCACCCGACAGGACTGACTACGGACCCGACGCCTTGCCCTGCGGGTAAGGCTGGATGACGGCAGCGCGGCCACGCGGTACACCTGGGGCATCGCCCTCAGGAGTGCCCTTTGACCATCGATTCCGACTTGTCTGCCACCTTGGATGCCGCGCCGCACGGCGCCTACTGGCCGGCGCGCCTGCCGCGCGCATTGGTCATCCCCGACACCACGTTGTGGTTCAACCTCCACGTCACCGCGCAGCGTTTCCCGACGCGCGCAGCCTGCCAATTCTTCGGCCAGACACTGACCTACGCCGAACTGCACTGCCAGGCTGAAGTGCTGGCCGGCTGGCTGCAGGCCCAGGGCGTGAAGGCCGGCGACCGCGTGTTGCTGTTCATGCAGAACTGCCCGCAGTACCTGGTGGCTTTCTACGCCGTGCAACGCGCCGATGCCGTCGTGGTGCCGGTCAACCCGATGAACCGGGCGGAAGAGTTCGGCCACTACATCGTCGACGCGCAGGCCCGCGTGGCCATCACCACGGCCGACCTGGCGCCCATCGTCGAACAGGCCAACGCGCGCCTGCCCGAAGCGCAGCGCCTACAACAGGTGCTGGTCACGCGGTTCACCGACGCCATGCCCGCCGTCATCGACGCCGCCGACGCGCCGCCACCAGCGATGCTGGCCTGGCTGACCGCCGACCCGCCGCTGCCTGCGGGCTGCACCCGCTGGACAGCCGCGCTGGCCGCCGAACTGCAGGCCACGCCGCCGCAAGCGAAGGCCGACGACATGGCTTTGCTGCCCTACACCTCGGGCACCACGGGCATGCCCAAGGGTTGCATCCACACCCACCGAACGCTGATGCCCAATGCCATCGGCGGCGGCCTGTGGGGCCAGGCCAGCACCGAGACCATCAGCCTTGGCGTGGTGCCCATGTTCCACATCACCGGCATGCTCTATGGCGTGCTGGCGCCGGTGCTGGCCGGCAGCACGGTGGTCATCCTGCCGCGCTGGGACCGCGAGCTGGCCGGGCGTGCCATTTCGCGCTACGGCGTGACGCACTTCACCTGCATCCCGACGATGATCATCGACCTCTTCGGCAGTCCGAACTACAAGTCCTTCGACCTGTCCAGCCTGCGCTATCTGTCGGGCGGTGGCGCGGCCATGCCGCAAGCGGTGGCCGAACGTTTGAAGGCCGAGTTCAACCTGACGTTCGCTGAAGGTTATGGCCTGACCGAGACCGCCGCACCCAGCCACGCCAACCCGCCCGAGCGCGCCAAGCTGCAGTGCCTGGGCATCCCCATCTTCGGTGTCGACAGCCGCATCATCGACCCCGAAACCAAGGCTGAATTGCCGCCCGGTGAGGCCGGTGAAATCGTCACCCATGGGCCGATGGTGTTCAAGGGCTACTGGGGCCACCCCGAAGCCACCAAGGCGGCTTTCATCGAGATCGCCGGCAAGTCCTTCTTCCGCACCGGCGACCTGGGTCGACGTGACGAAGAGGGCTATTTCTTCATCACCGACCGCCTGAAGCGGATGATCAACGCCAGCGGTTTCAAGGTCTGGCCCAGCGAAGTTGAATTGCTGCTCTTCGGCTGCCCACTGGTGCAGGAGGCTTGCATCATCGCCTCGCACGACGCCTACCGCGGCGAGACGGTGAAGGCCGTCATCGTGCTGCGCGACGCAGCGCGCGGCAAGACCAGCGAGCAA
>JAYVBO010000547.1:0-2619 GCA_043750435.1 Betaproteobacteria bacterium
CTGGTTCGCGCCAAGATCGGCATGGTCTTCCAGAAGCCCACGCCGTTCCCCATGTCCATCTACGACAACATCGCTTTCGGCGTGAAACTGTTCGAGACGCTGCCGCGCGTGGAAATGGACGAACGCGTGGAATGGGCGCTGAAAAAGGCCGCGCTGTGGAACGAGGTGAAGGACAAGCTCGACCAGAGCGGCGCCGGCCTGTCGGGCGGCCAGCAGCAGCGGCTGTGCATTGCGCGCGGCATCGCCATCAAACCCGAAGTGCTGCTGCTCGATGAACCCTGCTCGGCGCTGGATCCTATTTCTACCGGCAAGATCGAGGAATTGATCCACGAATTGAAGGCCGATTACACGGTGGTCATCGTCACCCACAACATGCAGCAGGCCGCGCGCTGCAGTGACTACACCGCCTATATGTACCTCGGCGACCTTGTCGAATTCGGGCCCACTTCCGAGCTTTTCATGAAGCCGAAGAAGAAGGACACCGAGGACTACATCACCGGACGTTTCGGCTGATCGCCGCAGGAGTGAGACATGGCTGACAAACACCTTTCCACGCAATTCGACGCCGAGCTCAGCGGCATTTCCAGCCGGGTGCTGGAAATGGGCGGCCTGGTTGAATCGCAGGTCGTTCAGGCGCTTTTCGCGCTGACCCAATTCAACGGTGAAATCGCCAGCCAGGTGCTGCGCGAAGAAGAGCGCGTCAACCAGATGGAAGTCGAGATCGACCGCGATCTGTCGGCCATCATCGCCCGCCGCCAGCCCACGGCGCGCGACCTGCGCCTGCTGATCGCCATCAGCAAGGCGATCGCGAACCTGGAGCGCGTGGGCGACGAAGCGGCGCGCATTGCACGCACCGTGCAGCGGCTGATCAACACCGGCGTGTCATCGCGTTTGCGTTTGCCCGTGTCCGACCTGGGTTTCGAAGCCGAATTGGCCGTGGCGCAATTGCGCAAGGCGCTGGATGCCTTCGCCCGTCTGGACACGGCGCGCGCGCTGGAAGTGCTGAAGCAGGACGACCAGATCGACCAGGAATTCGACGGCCTGCTGCGCAAGCTGATCACTTACATGATGGAAGACCCGCGCACGATCTCGTCCAGCATCGACCTGATCTTCGTGGCCAAGGCCATCGAGCGCGTTGGCGACCACGCCAAGAACCTGGCCGAGGCCATCATTTACGTGGTCAAGGGCACCGACGTGCGGCACACGCCGATGGCGGATGTTGAAAATGCTGTTCGCTAATTCGAAAGCGTCAGCATGAGCAGCGTTTTGGTTGTCGAAGACGAATCGGCCATCGCCGAACTGATCGCCATCAATCTGCGCCATGCCGGTTTCGAGGTCACGGTGGTGGCCGATGCCGACGCTGCGCAACGTGCGGTGGACCGGGTGCTGCCTGACTTGATCTTGCTGGACTGGATGCTGCCCGGGCAGTCGGGCGTACAGCTGGCGCGCCGCTGGCGCAGCGAGGCGCGCACGCGCGAATTGCCGCTGATCATGCTGACCGCGCGGGCCGAAGAGGCCGACAAGATCACCGGCCTGGATGCCGGCGCTGATGATTACCTGACCAAACCTTTTTCAACCAAGGAACTGCTGGCCCGCATCCGCGCCGTGCTGCGCCGCAAGGCGCCCGAGGCGCTGGACGCGGCGGTCGAAGTCAACGGCTTGCGCCTGGATCCGGCGACACGCAGGGTGTCGCGGCGCGTCGGCGAAGAGCAGCGCGAAGTCAAAGTGGGCCCGACCGAATTCCGCCTGCTGCATTTCTTCATGACCCACCCCGAGCGCGTGCACAGCCGGGCGCAGTTGCTGGACCGCGTCTGGGGCGACCACGTCTTCATCGAAGAGCGCACGGTGGACGTGCACGTCAAGCGCCTGCGCGAAGCTTTGACACCGGCGGCATGCGCGGACCTGATCGAGACCGTGCGCGGCGCCGGTTACCGGCTGACGCAGCAGACCAGCCGCGTCGCCGCCTGAGTGACGGCGGGCTGAGCGCATGGGCTGGTGGCTTGCACGCACCGTGGCCGCCTTGGTGGTGGTCGTCTTGGTGGCCGGCATCGCAACGCTGTTCGGCGTGATGGTGAAAGAGGCCGTGCCGGCCATGGTGCTGGGCGGCTTGCTGGCGGTGATTGCCTTGGTGGTGCGCGATTCCTTGCGCGGCCAGGGCCTGATGAACTGGCTGCGCGGCCCCTTGCAGACCCCGGCGCCGCGCGACACCGGCTTCTGGGGTGAGCTGGGCTACCGCACCGAGAAGGCCCTGCGCGCGCGCGAACTGGCGCTGCGCCAGGAGCAGGAACAGCTGTCGCAGTTCTTGTCGGCCATCGAAGCTTCACCCAATGGTGTGATGATGCTCGACGGGGCCGACCAGATTGAGTGGTGCAACTCGGTGGCGGCCGAACACTTCGGCCTGGACCCGGTGCGCGACCGCCGCCAGCGCGTCACCAACCTGGTCCGCATGCCGGTCTTTGTGGCCTATCTGCAGGGCGGCAAGTACGACGAGGCGGTCGTCTTTCCAGGGCCGCTGGGTCGCACCACCTTGTCGGTGCTGGTGCGGCCCTACGGCGACGGCATGAAGCTGGTGTTGACGCAGGACATCACCGAGCGCGAGCGCACCGAGTCCATGCGGCG
>JAYVBO010000548.1:0-6101 GCA_043750435.1 Betaproteobacteria bacterium
ACGGGCTTGCTGGTGAAGAGCGCGGGCACGGGTACTTCCAATGTGTCCAGCATCGCCTTCAGCAACGCGGTGGGCGGCGTGGTCGACGTGCAGACCGGCACCATCCAGTTGCCCAACGACTTCGTCAACCAAGGTACCTTGAAGGGCTTGGGCGCTTTCGCCACCAACACGCTGACCAACGCCGGCCATGTGGCGCCGGGCGCTTCACCGGGCACCTTGACGGTCACGGCCAATTTCGTGCAGTTGGCGGGCGGTGTGCTGGACGCCGAATTGCAAGACCTGGCGCACACCGACCTGCTGACCATCAACGGCAACGCCGTGTTGGGCGGCACGCTGGCCTTGGCCTGCTACAGCCATTGCACGTTTGCCATCGGCGACCAGATCGTGGTGCTCGACGCCGCCGGTACGCTGAGCGGCAGCTTCGCGGCGCTGACCCTCACCGGCTTCGCCACCGGCGCCTTCAACGTCACAGGTCTCGGGCGGGCGGCTGAGGTGCTGGCGCATCTCGGCCCGCATGGCTGCGATCTCGGTGTGCAGGCTGTGCACCTGCCGCCGCAAGTCGCCCAGAATTTCGCGCTCGATGCGCCGCTCTTCGGTTTCGATCCAGGTGGTGGCAATGGCCGCCGTGGCCAGCGTCAGCACGCCATAGCCCAGCAGCACGACGAAGACCGAGAAGATGCGTGAGGCCGGCGTGCTGGGCACCACGTCGCCATAGCCCACGGTGGCGGCGGTGGTGAAGGCCAGCCACAGGCCGTCGGACAGCGTGGGGGTGCGCGGCTCCAGCCACCAGAAGCCGGCGCCGCACAGCAGCAGAACGCCGCAGGCCGCCGCCATCAGGTAGACCACGCCGCCGCGCGTGACCCAGTGGCGCAGCGCTTGCACCATTCGCGCCAGCGTCATGAAGGCCACCACCAGGCGCAGCACCAGCGCGGCGTTGGAAGTGCTGCTGGCCGGCCCCAGCGCCGCCGCCAGCAGGCCGAACATCAGCAACAGGTCCAGCGCGTGGGCTTGCAGCAGGGCTGCGGTGGGCCGCCGACCCCAGCCGGCTTGCGCCATGGAGGCCGCCGTGGCCACGGCGGCCACGAAGTAGACGGCGTTGCTCCAGTGGGCCGGCGCGGCTTCCAGCAATTCGGCATAGAAGGCCGGGATGGTCAGCAGCAGCATGCCCACCAGCGGCCAGCGCCAGCGCTGCGCATGGTGCGCGCGCCGTTGCGATGCGGGCAGGGCCTTGGGTGTGGGCGGCGTCATCGGCGCCAGCCTAGTCGGGCGTTCGCGGACCGCACTTGATGGCGGTCAATGGGCCTGCTAGACCTTGCGGACCTGAACCTTGGCGTGTTCGTTGATGCCCATCGCGCCAAAGAACAGGGCCACCAGGCGGTGGGTTTCGACGAAGTGAACGGCGCGGTTCTCGTTCTTCTTGGTCAGCACCCAGTTCAGCAGGTCGCCGGCGGCCACGAAATCGACCCGGATCAGCCGCGCACAGGACACGCTGATGATGGGCGGGGCGTTGCGTTCGGTTTGCAGCTTGGCCAAGGTGGGCCCGATGTCACCGATCAGCTGACCCGACAGCTCGACGTGCGCCACGGCGACGCCGCCAGCCGGGTCGTCGGAAAGGCTGGATTCCATGAAGCTGGTGGACACGTCGCTGACCATGGACAGCGGCGGCGTCCGCGTGGAAATGCTGGAGCCGCTGACGTGCACCCTGCAGCGCGTGGCTTCCCACGACGGCGGGCTGACTTCGTAGGTGATGCAATACTCGATGGCGGCCTCGTCGAACTGGTCAACGCGGTTGGCCATGCGCAGGGCTTCCAGGCGGGTCAGCCAGAAGGCCGGGTCGGCGTCGCGCACGCCATTCGGCGCCGCTTCGTTCAAGACGGCAAACAGGCGTTCGCCGGCCACCCAGCGCAACTCCAGCGGCTGCACTGACCAGCTGCGAAACAGCGACGCCAGGTGCATCGCCGCCTCGGCGTCGATGCGGCGCAGGCCCTGCCAATCCAGAACCCAGGGCAGGGGCATTTGCAGGGCCTGCGAACCCAGGCGCGCAACGGCTTCGATGTCCAGGTGCTCGGGGCAGACCCAGCCCACATCACCGGCTTCACCGCTGGCCATGGCGGTGGCGCTCAGGGGTTCGTCGGCCTGCGCATCAGCCACCAGCTTGGGCATGGAATACCACTGCGGTGCCGACCAGCCGAACTGCTGCGCATATTCCATCGCCAGGCTCTCGAAGCTGTGCTGCTGCCCGGTGGCGCGGTAGAGGTCGAACAGCACCAGCCAGGTTTCGGCGTGCTGGGCACGCGCGCCGCTGGGCTGCGTGATGCGTTGCAGCGCCTCTTCGCACTGCGTGAAGTCGGCATTGGCGAAAGCGATGACGGCTTCGTCCAGTTCGGGGTCGTGGACGACCTCGCTGACCTCGACGGCGAAAGGGTTGCCAAAGTCGCTGTCGTCGGTCCTGGACATGCCCGCGCCGCTGCCGTTGAAGGACACCGAAGAGAGCGGCGCCAGGGGCGGCAGGCCGGCCGACATCTGCACCGGCGACGGCGCAGCCGCCGAAGGCAGGTTCATCACCGGGAAGGGCGGCAGCGGGGCCGGCGCCGGCGTGGGTGGACGGTCGCTCTGCTGGGCGAAGGCCATGCTGGCGTCGGGCGCAGGTGCCACCGGCGCGTAAGCCAATGGCGGCGCTGCAGGTGAGCGGGCCAGCGTTGCAGGACGGGTCGACACGGCGCCGCGGTCGCGGCCCGAGCTGAAGCCGGCGTCGCCGACCATCTGCTGTTCGATTTCGTCGATCTTGGCCTTCACGCCGTCCTGGCGCGGTGCGGTGTTTTCCGACTGCCGCACCTCGGAGTCGTCGAGCCGCGACGAGCCGCCCAAAGCGGCCAGTTGCTCGGGCGACAGGCCTTCGCGGCGCACGCGGCGCAGCATGTCGAATTCGCGCTTGCGCACGAAGTCGTTGCGCCGTTTGCGCTCGATCATCGCCTTGAGCTCGGACTTTTCGAGATCGAGCTCGCGCGTGTCGTCCTGCCGAGAGCTGAGGTCGGTCCAGTCGGTGGCCGGATTCGCAACGAAGCGAACCACCTTGCGGAAGAAACTCTCGTTCTCGGCCATGAACCGCTCAGTCGCCGAACATCTTCTGTTTGAGCTCGCGGCGCTGCTGCGCTTCCAGCGACAGCGTGGCCGTCGGGCGGGCCAGCAAACGGGGCAGGCCTATGGGCTCGCCGGTTTCGTCGCAGAAGCCGTACTCGCCGGTTTCCAGGCGGCCCAGTGACTGCGCAATCTTCTTCAGCAACTTGCGCTCGCGGTCGCGCGTGCGCAGTTCCAGCGCGTGCTCTTCCTCGATGGTGGCGCGGTCGGCCGGGTCGGGCACGATGGACGTGTCTTCACGCAGGTGTTCGGTCGTTTCACCGGCGTTGGACAGCAGGTCGTCCCGCTGCTGCTGCAAGCGCGCGCGGAAGAAGTCGACCTGCTTGTCGTTCATGAACTCGGCTTCGGGCATGGACAGCAACTCGGCCTCGGTCAGGTCGCGGCCGGCCTTGGTCTTCCAGGCATTGACGAGTTTCGGGTCCACCTTGTGGGTGGTCTTGGGCAAATCGGCCGTTTCGGTCATGGGTCTCACGTGCGGGCGGGCCGGGGCGAAGCGATCGGTGAAGCGGTTCGATGCCGGCGCCGCGACAGGTGCGGGTGGGGCGGATTGCGGGGCCGCTTTGGCGGCGGCTGATTTGGCCGCGCCCTTGGGCGGCGGCTTGCTGGGCGGGGTCGGCGGCACCGCATGGCCAACGGGGCCGCTGGTCATGGGCTTGTGCGCGGGGACAGGCTTGGGCGTGGGCGCAGGCGTGGGTGCCGGCGCTGGTGCTGCTGCTTGTGTCTTCGCGGTCTTTGCCGCGGTCGTGCTGGCGGCCGCTGCCTTGGCCGGTGGCTTGCTCACGGGGACCTCCTCACCTCTTGTCATGGCCTGGCACGGCCGTGGTCCCTGCCGACGGCAGGGTGCTCTGAAAGTCCGCTAGGACCCCCAAGGCGCGCGGATTGTAGCCACGCCCCGGCGGGGCTGGCCAGGACGTGCGGCCGGCAGGCCGCGTCCCTCAAGCTAGGCATTGCTCCAAGCCCTGCAACAGTATCTCTTTGGGCATGTCGATGCCGATGAAAACCATCTTGCTGCCCTTTTCTTCGCCGGGAGCCCATTTCGGACCCAGGTCGCTGCCCATCAGCTGGTGCACGCCTTGGAATATCACCTTGCGGTCGCTGCCCTTCATGTTCAGCACGCCCTTGTAGCGCAGCATCTTGGGCCCGTAAACCTGCACGATGGCGCCCAGGAAGTCTTCCAGCTTGGCTGGGTTGAAGGCTCGTCTGCTCTTGAAGACGAAGCTCTTCACGTCGTCGTCGTGGGCGTGGTGGTGGCCCTGGTGTGAGGGGTGGTCGCAGGCCTCGCCGGGGGCGTGATCATGGCCCTCGTGTCCATGGTGGTCATGGTCGCCGTGGTCATGGTGGCCGTGCGGCTCGTCGGCATTCAGGAAGTCGGGGTCGATGTCGAGCTTCGAGTTCAGGTTGAAGCCCTTCAGGTCGAAGACCTGCGAGATCGGCACCTCGCCAAAGTGCACGGCGCGCTGCGGCGCGCGCGGGTTCATGTGCTTGATGCGATGGATCAGAGCGTCCACGTCGGTCGGCTTGGCCAGGTCGGTCTTGCTGATGAAGATCTGGTCAGCGAAGCCAATCTGCTTGCGCGCCTCCTGGCGTTCATTAAGCTGGGCGTCGGCGTGCACGGCATCGACCAGGGTCAGCACGCTGTCCAGCAAATAGCTTTCGGCGATCTCGTCGTCGATGAAGAAGGTCTGCGCTACCGGGCCGGGGTCGGCCAGGCCGGTGGTTTCGATGACCACGCGGTCGAAGTCGATTTCGCCCTTGCGGCGCTTCTCGGCCAGGTCGTTCAGCGTGGTGCGCAGGTCTTCGCGGATGCTGCAGCAGACGCAGCCGTTGTTCATCTGGATGATCTGCTCGTTGGTGTCGGACACCAGGATCTCGTTGTCGATGTTCTCTTCGCCGAACTCGTTCTCGATGACCGCGATTTTCTGGCCGTGGGCTTCCGACAGCACCCGCTTGAGCAAGGTGGTCTTGCCCGAGCCGAGGAAGCCGGTGAGGATGGTGGCGGGGATCAGGCCTGGTTTCATGATGCGGGCGGCTTTCCGAAGGGCTGTGGTGTGGGCGGTGAGGCAGACGGTGGGATGTGGGGACGTCAGGCGAACTTGCAAGGCCCGGACCCCGTCAACCCAAAGCGTGATTGTTGCCCCGCGCACAGATAGTCGACGGGGGCTCGGTTATTCTCGAATCCCATTCACTGCCCGGCACCCCCGTGTCCGAACCTGCTACTACACGGCCTGTGCGCGTTGCCAGCAGCCAGGCCCACGGCCACCCCCGCGCCGCGCGCGCCGAACGCCGCGACCAACGTTCGCTGATCAGGCGCCTGATCGAACTGATTTCGCCCGGCCCCGACACCAAGGCCGAACTCATCGCCACCCTGGCTGCCGCCGAGGACCGCGAGTTGATCGAGCCCGAGTCGCGCCTGATGCTCGAAGGCGTGCTGAAGATGGCCGACATGACGGCCGGCGACGTGATGGTGCCGGCGCCGCACATGGACCTGCTGAACATCGCCGCCGACTACGACGAACTGCTGGCGGTCGTCATCGCCACCGCGCACTCGCGCTTCCCGGTCTATGAGGGGGGGCGCGACAACGTCATCGGCATCCTGATGGCCAAAGACCTGCTCAAGCTGCAGCGCGCCCCCGAACTGAACCTGCGCACCCTGCTGCGCCCGGCGGTCTTCGTGCCCGAGAGCAAGCGGCTGAATGAGTTGCTGCGCGACTTCCGCAGCAACCGCAGCCACCTGGCCCTGGTGATCGACGAATTCGGCAGCACCGCCGGGCTGATCACGATTGAAGACGTGCTGGAAGAAATCGTCGGCGAAATCGAAGACGAATTCGACGAGCAGGCCAAGGACAACGGCATCTACACGCTGGCCGACGGCAGCCACCGGGTGGCCGGCGACGTGGCCATCACGGCGGTCAACGAGGCCTTCGGCACGCGCTTGTCCGAGGCCGATTTCGAAACCATCGGCG
>JAYVBO010000549.1:0-2617 GCA_043750435.1 Betaproteobacteria bacterium
CCTGTCCGAGCGCCGCGCGCAAGCCGTGATGGCCGCCTTGGTGAGCCAGGGTGTGCCTGCTGCCAGCCTGCGCAGCGAAGGCTACGGTGAAGCCCGGCCGGTCGGTTCGAACGACAGCGCCGATGGCCGCCGTTCGAACCGCCGCGTGGAGGTGGTGTTCGCCGCCGAAGCCGGTGACGCCATGCTGAAGTGAGCGCAGTACCCACCCTGCATCCGCAAACGTCGGCCCCGCCGGGGCCGACTTCACCCGAAGAAGGAAACACCATGAACAACAAACTCTCCACCCTCAGCCGCCGCCTGGCCCTGCTCGGCATGGTCGCTGCCGTTTCGACACTCGGCGCCTGCGCCGCCACCCGCACCAGCGAAGACGCGGGCGAATACATCGACGACACCGTCATCACCACCAAGGTGAAGGCGGCCATCCTGGGTGAAGCCATGCTGAAGTCGGCCGAAATCAACGTCGAAACCTTCAAGGGCCGCGTGCAGCTCAGCGGCTTCGTCAGCAGCCGCCCGGCCATGGACAAGGCCGTCGAACTGACCCGCGCTGTGAAGGGCGTCAGCTCGGTGGCCAACGACATGCGCATGAAGTGATGCCAGGGTTGCCGGGCTGCGGCCCGGCGCGCTGCGCCAACGGCGCCGGCACGCAAGTGCCGGCGCCGTTGGTCCGACAGCCATCGGTCAGCGGGTGCCGGTCACGCCCACGTCCACGCGGCGGTCGGGCTGCAGGCAAGCGCGCAACTCAGTGGTCGGCAGCGTGGCCTTGCAGTCGCCGGCTTGCGACGGTGCGTCTTCGCCCATGCCCTTGACGTTGATCTTGTTGGCGTCCATGCCGGCGGTGGTCACCAGGTAGGCCTTGACCGCTTCGGCGCGTTGCACCGACAGCGTCTGGTTGTAGGCCTCGGTGCCGACGCGGTCGGCATGGCCTTCGACGACGATCACGTCGAACTGCGTACCGGCCACATCACGCGCGAAGGCGTCCAGCGCCAGCTTGCCTTCGGGGCGTATGGCCGTCTTGTCGAAACCGAACAGCGATTCGGCCGAGAAGCTGACGCGCCGCGGCATGGGTGTCATGGGTGCAGCGGCCACCATGGGCGCCATCGGTGCGGCTTGCACCATCGGCGCCGCAACACCCACGGTCTGCGGCGGTGCGACATAGGCCACCGGCTGGTAAATGGCCGGCTTCATGGCCGCGCGTGTCGTGGCGCCGGCGCCGAAAGGGAACACCAGACTCAGGGAAAAGACCTGCACGCGGTCGTTGCCGCCAATGCCATCACGGGTGCGGTACTGCTCGGCTTCACCGCGCACCAGGAAGTGCGGATTGACGGTGTACTGCACACCGGCGCCGACCTTGTAGTTGAACTGGCGGTTGCTGGGTGACGGGTCGTTCACGAAGACCGCGCCGCTGCCGGTGAAGACATTGCGCGTCTTGGCGTATTGCCCGCCAACGCGGCCCAGCAGCGCCCAGCTTTCGCTGAGCGGCAGCGTGCCGACCACGTCCAGGCCACCGCCTTGAATTTTGGTCTGACCATCCAGCGTGCCCGTGGGCGTGGTGTTGGCGTGGTAGTTGAACCGGCCCAGGTTGAAGAAGCTGGCTTCCAGGCCGACGTAACGGTTGAATTGGTAGCCCAGGAACAGGCGGTAAGCGTTGTCAGTGTCGTCGCGGTTCAGGCTGTTGACGGTCAGGGCCGGCGTGGCGCCCTTGATCTGGAAGGCCGCCATGCCGCTCGCATCGGACTTGCCGTGCGACTGACCGACGGACACGCCGCCGTAGCCGTAGCTGGCGTCTTGCGCCAGAGCGCCGCTGGCCAACAGGGTGCCCATGCTGGTCAGCGCCAGCAGCTTGAGGGTGTGCTTTTTGGATGTCATGTCTGTCTTTCAAATGGTTAATTTTTTGGGCCTGGCCGAATTGCATTTCGGATCTGCCGTTTGTAGCGAGGCGGCGCCTGCGGGTCTGTACGCTGGGCGACCCTCGCGAGCGTCGCGACCCTCGCGACCCTCGCGACCCTCGCGACGCTTTATTGGCGCGGTTCGCCGTCGCGGTTGACGGTGATGGTTGCGCCCGGCGCGCTGGCCAGCTGCACCTGGTGCTGCACGCCGCGGAAGGTGTAGCTCACGTCCCAATAGGCCGGCGTGGCATTCGGCGTGGCGGCGCAGCGGCGCACATCGCGCGTGCTGTCTTCGTTGCCGCCGCTGCGCGCGCCGATGACGCCGCCGGCCACCGCGCCGCCCACGGTGGCGATGTCCTTGCCCGTGCCACCGCCAATCTGGTGGCCGATGACCCCGCCCAGCACCGCGCCCAGCAGCGCGCGGCCGGCGTTGGGTTCGTCGCGGCCACGCACCTGTTCGCGTTCGATCCAGCAGCGTTCATTGGGCGCGCCCATCACGGCGCGCGCTGAAGTCACCGGCGCTTCGAAGATGCGCTCGTTGGCACGGCGGCGCCAGGCGTAGTCGGGCTCGCGCATCGGTTCTGGCGCGTTGGGCGCGTGGGCGCGGCGCGGGTCTGAAGGGCGGGTCGACGACAGTTCGTCGTTCAAGCCCATGCCGCCCAGCGACGCATAGCTGCCGCGTTGCAGCACCACGCAGGCGCCGCCGAAGTCCGAGTTCTCGCAGACTTCCC
>JAYVBO010000550.1:0-2602 GCA_043750435.1 Betaproteobacteria bacterium
TGGGTGCGCTCTTCCAGCGCAGCATGGACGTGGTGCCGTCGCGTGAAAGCAGCGTCATCGCCGTCAGCTACCGCTCGCCTGACCCCCGCTTTGCGGCGGCATTGGCCAATGCCTTTGTGCAGGCCTACATCGACACCGCGCTTGAATTGCGTGTCGACCCGGCGCGCCAATACTCCAGTTTCTTCGAAACGCGTTCGCGCGAATCCCGCGAACTCCTGGAAGCCGCGCAGACCCGCCTGAGCACCTTCCAGAAAGAGAAAAGCATCATCGCGTCGGACGAGCGTCTGGACATCGAAAACTCACGCTTGAACGAGTTGTCCTCGCAACTCACCCAACTGCAGGCTATTTCGGCTGAATCGGCCAGCCGCCAGACGCAGGCCCAGGGCGCGCAAGGCGACCGCATGCAGGAAGTGTTGAACAACGGTCTGGTTCTGGGCATCAAGTCCGACATCAGCCGCGGCGAAGCGCGCTTGCAAGAACTGTCCACCCGCTATGGCGAGTCGCATCCCTTGGTCCAGGAAACCAAGGCCAACCTGGCTGAATTGCGTTCCAAGCTTGATTCTGAAACGCGCAAGGTCATGAGCAGCGTGGGCCTGAGCAACACCATCAACCGCCAACGTCAGTCTGACGTGCAAAACGCGTTGAACGCCCAGCGTGACAAGGTATTGCGCCTGAAGGCCGTGCGTGACGAAGGCTTGGTGCTGCTGCGCGATGTCGACAATGCCCAGCGTGCCTACGACGCGGTTCAGCAGCGCTACACGCAGACCACGCTGGAAGGTCAAACCACCCAAAGCAATGTCAACATGCTGACCCAGGCCGTGGCGCCGATCACGCCCGCATCGCCGCGTATGGTGTTGAACATGGTGCTGGCTGCGCTGGCCGGCGCGGTGTTGGCTTGCGGCATAGCCCTGGTGCTGGAAATGCGCGACCGGCGCGTGCGCAACATCGACGACGTGGTGGCCACGCTCGGGCTGCCTGTGCTGGTTACGCTGGCCAAGCCGGGCTCCAAGGCTGCCCGTTTCATGCGGGGCGACTCTGCCATGCAGCAGCGTCTGTTGGCGCCCCTGCCGTCATCTTCTAAAGGCGCCTGATGGCCAAGTTCAGAGATTCCATACTGGGTGAGGATCCGCTCGATACCGTCGGTCCGGCTGAGACACCGGCCGCGATGGGCCGCGAGGCGGCGCCGCAAGGCGATGCGGCACGCGACCGCACCATCGGCGACATCCTGGCCGAGTTGCGCCACCTCAGTGCCGACCAGGTTGCCAAGGTTCTGGGGCACCAGCAGGCCCATGGGCTGCGCTTCGGCGAGGCCGCTGTGGCCCTGGGGATGGTCAGCAAGGAAGACATCCTTTTCGCGCTGGCCCAGCAATTCAACTACCCCTATGCCTCGGAAGACGCGCGCAAGCTCGGCCCGGAACTGGTAGCTCTGAATGAGCCGTTTTCGGCACGTTCAGAAAGCTTTCGCGCGCTGCGCAGCCAATTGATGATGCGGGTCTTCGTCGAAGGCCGATCCAGCACCGCATTGGCGGTGATCAGCCCTGATGTTGGCGACGGCAAGACCTACACCGCCTGCAACCTGGCGGTGGCACTGGCTCAATTGGGTGGCCGCACCCTGCTGATAGACGCCGACATGCGCACGCCCAAGGTGCACGAGGTTTTCAAACTCAGCAATGCTTCCGGTCTGTCCAGCGTGCTTTCGGGGCGAGCCGACAAGCACGTGATTCAAAAAATCGCCGGCTTGCCCAGCTTGTTCGTGCTGCCCGTGGGCACCATCCCGCCCAACCCGCTGGAACTGGTCGAACGTCCGACCTTTGCGCTGCTCATGGCTGAACTGACCGGCAAGTTCGACCATGTCGTGGTCGACACCCCTTCGGCCTCGGTCGGGGCTGACGGTGCCGTGGTGGCGGCACGTTGCGGCGCGACGTTGTTGGTCGCCCGCAAGGATGAGTCCCGCACCTTGGCCTTGCGGGAATTGGTGGCGTCTTTCCAGGGTGCGTCGGTGAAGATTGCAGGCGTGGTCTTCAACGAGTATTGAGCGCACCGGAAGCATGACCGTGCCCACTGCCCTGCAAGACAGCGAACCCGGCAAGCCCACCTGGTCTCATCTGGCCTTGCTTGGCGCCTTGCTCGTGGGGTTCTTGGTGTTGCTGGTGCCCACCGTGGTCACGCTTTTCCACCAGGTCTGGCAGACCGACGAACAAGGCCACGGCCCCATCATCGGCGCGGTCAGCCTGTGGCTGATGTGGCGCCAGCGGCAAGCCGTGATCGACGCGCCCTACCGCCCGGTCTACGTCGGTGGCAGCCTGCTGTTCGTTGCGGCCATGGCGCTGTATGCGTTGGGGCGTTCGCAGCAAATCGTTCAGGGCGAGGTGGTGGGCCTGATCTTCGCCAGCGTGGCCTTGCTGCTGCTGATGCGGGGCGTGCAGGGCCTTAAAGCCGTTGCCTTCCCGCTGCTCTTTCTGGTCTTTCTGGTGCCCTTGCCGGGTGTGCTGGTGCAGGCCATCACCATTCCGCTGAAGACGGCCGTTTCCTACGTCGCTGAATGGTTGATGTACCACGCTGGCTATCCCATCGCGCGCACGGGTGTGATCCTGGCTGTGGG
>JAYVBO010000551.1:0-2602 GCA_043750435.1 Betaproteobacteria bacterium
GCCGCCGGCGCAGCCTACGACAGCCAGTTCGACACCCGGCTCGACGCCGAACAACTGGACTCCTGCCTGCTGCAACACGGCCACCGCACGGTGATGCAGCAGGTGCTGCGCGGCCGCGCCGACCCGCTGCTGCCGAACTTCGCGGCCAGCTACGGCGCCGAAGCCAATGTGCAGTTCGACTTCCGCGCCCGCCTGGTCTTCATCGACCCGCAGGCCCAGCGCCAGTTGCGCGTGCACCGCGAACTGCCGCAGCCCGCACTGGGCGCCCGCCCCAAGGGCGACGCCATCGTGCGCGAACTGGACGAAACGCTGTGGGACATGGGCATCGCTGGCGGCCAATTCCCGCTGCTGGACGCCCCCCACGACTGGTGGCGCACGCCGCTGCGCTGGGCGGTGGACGCCCGCGTCGAACGCTATTCACGCATTCCGCGCCATTGCGACCTGGCGCGCTGCCTGAGCCAAGGGCCGACCTCGCCGTCCGAACTGCGCCGCTACGCCCATGTCAGCGTCGCCGACCTGCGCAGCTTCCTGCAAGCCAGCTTGATGCTGGGCCTGCTGCGCTGGACCACCGACGACGACGCCACCACGCAGCGGCTGTCGCACTGAAACGCCCCGCTCCCCAGCCTGCAACCGAGACGAACACCATGCGCGCCATCCAAATTTTTGTCGTCGACGACCACGCCATCTTCCGCCGCGGGCTGGCCGCCATGGTGGAAGGCGAACCGCGCCTGGCCTGGGCCGGTGAAGCCGCCAGCGGCGCCGAGGCCCTGCTGCGCATACCCACCGTGCAACCCGACGTGGTGCTGGTGGACATGGTGATGCCCGGGATGGACGGCCTGCGCACCGTGCAGGCGCTGCGCCCGCTGCTGCCGCACACCCGTTTCGTGGCGCTGAACTGCAGCCTGGACGGCGCCAATGCCCGCGCCGCGCTGGAAGCCGGCGTGACGGCCTATGTGATGAAAACCACCACGCCCCACGATCTGGTGCAGGTCATCCACGCCGCCCACGAAGGCCGCCGCGTGGTGGCGCCCGAAGTGGCCGAAGCCATGGCCGCCTGCGACCGCACGGCCCAGCTGGGCGGCGACCTGACGCGGCGCGAACGCAGCCTGCTGGCGCTGATGGCCTGCGGCCTGGCCAACCAGGAAATCTCGCAGCGCCTGGACATCGGCCTGCCGACGGTGAAGTTCCACGTCACCAACATCCTGGCCAAGCTGCAGGCCGACAACCGCACCTCGGCGGTGCTGGCCGCGCTGCGCCACAAGCTGGTGGACCTGGAACCCAGCGGCGTGAACTGAGGCCGCCCAGAGCGGCGCTCAGCGCCGCTTCACAAGTCCACCGTGCCCTCGATGCAGCTCACCACGTCGCCGCCTATCCAGATGTCGGCGCCGCTTTGTTCGACGAAGACCCGCCCGGCGCGGCCCAGCGCGGCGCCTTGTGCGGCCACATAGGCCGACGGCGCCAGACCGGCGGCGATCAGCCACTGCGCCAGCCCGGCGTTCAGACTGCCGGTGACCGGGTCTTCGCGCGCGCCCAGCCCGGGCGCGAAGGCGCGCACCTCGAAGGCCGTGTCGGCGCCCGCTGCCTGCGCGCCCACCAGCCCCAGCTTCAGCGCACCCAGCACGCCCCAGTCGGGCTGCATGGCCAGCACCTGGGCGGCCGAGCGCAGCATCACGGCGCACCAGCCGGGGCCGTTGTCCACCCACTGGTGGTGCAGCACGTCAGCGGCCGCGACGCCCAGGCCTTGAACGATGAGGGCCAGCAAATCAGCTTCCAGCGGGCCGCTGCGGCGCAGCGGTGGCGCCGCGAACGACAAGCGGCCGCTTGCCTGTTCGCTGGACCCCTGGCGCCCGCCACTGCGGCGCAGGCGCACCAGCCCCACGCCGCATTCCTGCACCACCACGTCAGGCTGCTGCGGCACACCGCCGGCGGCCAGCCAGGCGTGGCAACTGCCCAGCGTGGGGTGGCCGGCGAAGGGCAGTTCGCCGCCGGGCGTCCAGATGCGCACCCGGTAGTCGGCGCCGGGCAGCGTGGGCGGCAGCAAGAAGGTGGTTTCCGACAGGTTGGTCCACTGCGCGAAGGCGGCCATGCGGGCGTCCGTCAGGCCTTGCGCGGCATGCACCACGGCCAGCGGGTTGCCCTTCAGCGGCACCGCGCTGAAAACGTCGAGTTGGTGAAAGCGGCGTGGCATGGCGGGTCTCCGTATCGGGCTTCAATCAAACGCGCTTCAGGCAGCAGCCAGGATGCGGGCCAGCGCCGCCACCGCCGTCGCTATCTGCGCGGGCGACGCGGTGACGAAGCTCAGCCGCAGCGTGTTGGCGTGGCCACCGGCCGGGAAGAAGGTGGTGCCCGGCACGAAGGCCATGCCAGCTTCCACCGCCTGCGGCAGCAGCGCCGCCGCGTCGATGTGCGCCGGCAGCGTCAGCCAGAAGAACATGCCGCCGATGGGCGGCGCCCAGTGCACGCCGGGCGGCATGTGCGCCAGCAGCGCGGCCTGCATGGCGTCACGCTGCGCCTTGTAGCGGGCGCGGATGGTGGGCACGTGCTGCGTCAGGAAACCGTCCTTGATGACCTCGTGCACCACGCGCTGGTTGAAGCCCGGCGT
>JAYVBO010000552.1:0-2599 GCA_043750435.1 Betaproteobacteria bacterium
GCGGCAATCAACGCGTCGTCCAGTTGCAGCAGCGGTTCACCGCCGGTGATGACCACAAAGCGGTGCGCCGCGTCAACGCTGGGCCAGTGGCTGGCAATGGCCGCTGCCAGCGCGGCCGCATCGGCAAAGCGCCCGCCCCCGCTGCCGTCGGTGCCGACGAATTCGGTGTCGCAGAAGCGGCAGACGGCGGTGGCGCGGTCGGCTTCGCGGCCGCTCCACAGGTTGCAGCCAGCAAAGCGGCAGAACACGGCTGGGCGGCCCGCGTTGGCGCCTTCGCCTTGCAGCGTGTAGAAAACTTCCTTGACGGCGTAACTCATGGCGAGGTGGGTACTTGGCATGTTGGGTGCAGTCGCGCGTTTTCAGACCGGCATGGCTGGGCCGCCGGCGCCAGCCGCCGTACGGGCCACGATGGACCCGCAGCCCCGTGCCTCGTAAATGTCCACGCGCGCCAATTGCGGCAGACTGACTTGCGCCTGCGCCAGCACCCAGGCGGCCAGCGTGGCGGTGTCGCCGTCGGCCAGGCCGTCCAGTTCGAACAGCGGGTGGTGATCCAGCGCTTTGAAGATGGGGTTGAACAAGGCTTTCACGTCGCCGAAGTCCAGCGTCCAGCCCATCACGGTGTCCAGCGGCGCGTGCAGATGCAGGCGCAGCGTGTAGGTGTGGCCGTGCACGGCAGCGGCCGGTGTGCCGGGCGGGGCGCGCTTCAATTGCACGGCGCTGTCCAGCGTGAAGTCTTTCCAGATGCGGTATTCACGGCCGTCGAAGTTGGCGCCGCAAGACGCCGTTTCATAGACGGTGACCCAACTCAGTTCGGGCAGGTCGGGCTGCAATTGCTGCCACAACCAGGCCGACAGGTTTTCGCTGGTCGGGTTGTGCAGACCCGGGATGTCATTCAGGCAGTGGTAATTCAGCTGCCTGTGCAGCGGCGCCCACAGCGCGTCGATGTGGTCGTAGTCGATGCTGATAGCCCCGCTGCCCAGGTCTTGGTTGGCATGCACGATGGCCTCGAAACCATGGCCGTGCATGCGGCCGCATTGGTGGCCTGGCGGCACGTTGGGCAAGCGGTGCGCGGCCTGGAAACGGTAACGGCGCCAGACGTGGGCCTGGCCCTGGCGGTCCAGGTCCACGCCCTGGTTGGCGGTGCTTTGTATGGCCACGCGGTCCACGCCGGGCACGCTCAGCTGCTGGCTCATTTGTTGATGGATCCAGCGCGCCAGGTTCTCGTCGGTGGGCACGTCCAGTTGCGTGTTCAGGTGGGCGTAGTCCAGCGGAGCCACGCAGGCCCGCAGGCGCTCTTGCAGGGTCAGCACCTCTCCGCCGGGGAAGGCCGCCCAGCCGACCGGCAGGTCCGCGTACACCGTTGCTTGAAAACCGTGGCCATGCAGGCCGTGGCTGCGGTGGCCTGCAGGCAGCACGCTGACCGAACGCGCGGCTTCGAAGTCGGCCGATGCGGCCGTCAACACGCGGTTGGCAACTTCGCTCGAGGCCGTCATGCGAAGACGTCCGCGTAGCGTTCGTAGCCCACGCGCCGCAACTCGCAGGCCGGGCAACTGCCGCAGCCATAACCCCAGGCGTGGCGCGTGCTGCGCTCACCCAGGTAGCAGGTGTGGGTGTGCTCTTGCACCAGGGCCACCAGCGCTGCGCCGCCCAAGCTTTCGGCCATGCGCCAGGTGGCGGCCTTGTCCAGCCACATCAGCGGCGTTTCCACCACCATGGGCGTGTCCATGCCCAGGCTCAGCGCCACTTGCAGGGCCTTCAGCGTGTTGTCGCGGCAGTCGGGGTAGCCCGAGTAATCGGTCTCGCACATGCCGCCCACCAGCACCTGCAAACCGCGGCGGTAGGCCACCGTGGCGGCGAAGGTGAAGAACAAGAGGTTGCGGCCAGGCACAAAGGTGTTGGGCAGGCCATTGGCTTGCATTTCGATGGCGCGGTCTTGCGTCATCGCGGTGTCGCTGATCTGGCCCAGCACGGCCAGGTCGATGACATGGTCGGCGCCCAGCTTGGCGGCCCAGGCCGGGAAGGCAGCGCGCAGTTCGTCCAGCACCGTCAAACGGCATTGCAGTTCGACCTTGTGGCGCTGGCCGTAGTCGAAAGCGATGGTTTCGACGTGGTCGTAGCGCGCCAGCGCCCAGGCCAGGCAGGTGGCGGAATCTTGCCCGCCGGAAAACAGCACCAGGGCCTTGTTGTTCATGTCGACACGAGGAAGTCACGCAGCACGGCCATGGCGGCCACAGGCTCGTCGCGCCAGGCCCCGTGGCCGGCGTTCGGGAAGGTGACCAGACGGCCCCAGGGCGCGGGTATGGCGGCGGCGATGTCTTGCGCGTCGGCCAGCGGCGTCACCGGGTCCAACTCGCCGGCCATCACCAGCACCGGGCATTGCACCGTCGCCAGGCCGGGCAGCAACTGCATGGTCTGCTGTTCGCCGCTGGCGCTGGTGAACAGGATGTCTTCATTGAACACTGTGCGTTGCCGCGCGTCGGCGTTGCCGGGCGTGCGGTTGTAGAGGTCGCGGCAGTGTTCGTTGTAGGCCGCCCAGGTGGCCGGCCCCGGCGCTTGCCAGAAGGCTTGCGCGGCGGCGCGTGCGCCAGGCCCGCCCAGC
>JAYVBO010000553.1:0-6047 GCA_043750435.1 Betaproteobacteria bacterium
ACTCAGCGAGGCCGACTGCCAGGTGCAGTCCATGCCCGACGCCAGCCCGACCAAGTGGCACTTGGCCCACGTCACCTGGTTCTTCGAGACCTTTGTGCTCGAACGCTTCGAAGCCAATTTCCAGCCGCATCACCCGGCCTTCCGCGTGCTGTTCAACAGTTATTACCAGGGAGTGGGTGAACAACACCCGCGGCAGCAGCGCGGGCTGATCACGCGGCCCGATCTGGCGGCCGTGCAGGCCTATCGCGCGGCCGTGGATGCGCGCATGGCCGCGCTGCTGACGGGCTCGTCGAATGCTGACCGCGACGCCGCCGTCGAACTGGGTCTGCAGCACGAACAACAGCACCTGGAATTGCTGTTGACCGATGTGCTGCATTTGCTGTCGTGCAACCCGTTGGCGCCGGTTTACCGCGTACCCCTGGATCGAAAGGCTGCGCAGCCGGTGACGCTGGCTTGGCTGCCTTTCGACGGCGGCAAGGTCGATATCGGCCATGCCGGCAGCGGCTTTTCGTTCGACAACGAAAGTCCGCGCCACAGCCACTGGCTGCAGCCCTACGCGCTGGCCAATCGCCTGACGACGCAGGGCGAGTGGCTCGAATTCATGGCTGACGGGGGTTACCGCGATGCACGCTGGTGGCTGTCGGCTGGCTGGGACTGGGTGCGCGCGCTAGGCCTTGCAGCGCCGCTGTACTGGCGCTGTGACCCAGCGATCGGGTGGCAACGCTTCACGCTGGCGGGCCTGCAGGCGATCGATGTCGAGGCGCCGGTCTGCCACATCAGCCTCTACGAAGCCGACGCCTACGCGCACTGGCGCGCGGCCCGCGACGGCTTGCCGCTGCGCCTGCCCGCCGAGGCCGAATGGGAACACGCGGCCAGCAACGCCACCGACCTGATCCAACTGTTCGACACGGCCTGGCAATGGACGGCCAGCAGCTACTTGGCCTACCCCGGCTTTCGCCCTTGGGCCGGCGCCGTCGGCGAATACAACGGCAAGTTCATGCTGAACCAGATGGTGCTGCGCGGCGGCTCCGTCGCCACGCCGCAAGGCCACAGCCGCGCCAGCTACCGCAACTTCTTTCCGCCTGAAACACGCTGGCAATTCAGCGGGCTGCGGCTGGCGCGCGACCGGGCTTGACGGTCGGCGGCAGCGGCGTTTTCGTCTCGCTGACCAAAGCTTGGCAGGGGCTGTCCACACCCGGGCCGGCTTCGAACAGCGGGATCAGCGCCAGCAGCGGGTTCAGCAAACCCAAGGCCAGCGCGCCGGCCCCGCGCGTGAGGATGCGGCCGGTGTCCAGCGCCACCTTCGGCTGGCTGAAAGTGCCTGTCACGTAGACCGGGCTGCGCAGCGCCACCACGCTGCTGACCTTGGTGCGCGGCACGATGCTCAGGTCCAGCGTTTCGTCCGCCAGATTGACCTGGCCGCTGCCCGTCAGCGTGACGGCGGTATCCATCACCAGGGCTCGGGCCTGCATCAGGCCGCCGGTGACGCTGAAGTCGGCCACCACACAGCGCAGGGCCACGGTCTGGTCGCCGGCCAGCGTGAGTTGCAGGATTTCGATGAGGTGCAGACCCGTCTGCTCCATCAGCAAACGGCTGATGCGGCCGTTCTGCGCCACCAGGCTGAGGCGGCCGTTGGCCATGGCCAGCATCTGGCCCACGGATGCACCCTGGCCGGTCAATTCGATGTCGCCGTTCAACTGGCCGATGCTGTTCTTGCTGAGGTCCACCGTGGGCAGCAAGCGGCCCAGCATCAGGCCGCGCAACTGCATGCTGGCGTGACCCTGCAGCGGCGTCTTGCGGCTGTCCAGGGTGATCACGCCCCGCAGTTGGCCGCCGGCCAGGCCGAAGGCCAGCGGGTCCAGCGTCAGCACGCCGTCTTGCAGCAGCAGGTGGAATTGCAACTGGTCCAGCGGCAGCGCTTTGTCGCGCAGCAGGGTTTGGGCCTGCAGCGTCACATCGGCGTCCAGGCCGGCCCAGCGCGCGGTGTCGAAGGGCAGGTCGGGCAGCATGCGCGTGCCGGGGCACCACGGGGGTAAAGCGCGGCCAGGCTGTCGCCGCTGATCGTCAACTGCAAGTCCACCGCGCTCAGCTGGAACAGGCTGGTCACCGTGCCTTCGGCCTGCACGCGGGTGCGGCCCAGCGTGGCCTTGACCTGCAGCGGGTAGGGCGTGCTTTCGTCGCGCAAGGCCAGCACCGCGCCGCCACTGCCGCTGGCTTGCAAGGGTTGGCCCTGGAAGCGGCCATCGGCGCTGAAGACCAGGCTGCCAGCCTTGTCCTGCGTGGACAAGGTGGCGTGTACGCGCGTGTCACGGCGGGCCTCGGTGTAGGTCACCTCGCCCTGGTCCAGCAGCACGCGGCCTATCGGACTGTGCGTTCCTTCGTTGGTCTGCGCCAGGTCCAGCAACCAGGTCTTGCGCCCGCCAGACGCCTGTTCCAGGAAGACGCGAGGTCGGGTCAGTTGCACGCTGGGGAATGCCAGTTGGCCGCGCAACAAGGCCGGCAGATCGATGCTGATGTCGACGCTGTCGGCCTGCACCATCTGCGGCTCGCTGGCCCAGGCGGGGTTGGCGGCACCAGTGTGGCCAGCCAGGTCCGGGAACGTCGATGCATGTGCGGGCTGCTTGTGGATGAAGTCTGCCCTTGTACCCAAAGGCGCAGCGCGCGTCTGTGCGCCAAGCCGCTCGCGAACGTGCGCCAACGGACAGACTGGGACCGGGCTTGTCGGCAAGCTAGCGCTCAATGACACCCGCTGCCAACCCGGCCCCGCCGCCTTCAGACCCCACCACCCGCCTGACCCAAGGTCTGCCGGTGGCCTGGGCTGCCGACGGCTCGTGGACCTGGCAAGGCCCACCTGCGCCGCCGCTGCCGCCGCCCGACGGCCTGCTGCGGTTGACCGGCAAGCTCACGCTGGCGGCTGGGCAGCAGGCGCTGGACTTGCTGGCCTTCGTCGGCGAAGTGGCGACGGTGGCCCTGGGCACCTTGCGCCACCCCGGCCGCATGCGCTGGCGCGCGGTGCTGCGCGAGATCGAGATCGGCGGCTCTGATGCGCTGGCCATCATCGGCCTGACGTCGTTTCTGCTGGGCGTGGTGGTGGCCTACCAGGGCGCCGACCAGTTGAAGCACTACGGCGCGAATGTCTTCGTCGTCGAACTGGTGGGCTACGCCATGCTGCGCGAATTCGCGCCCTTGATCGTGGCCATCATCATCGCCGGCCGCTCGGGTTCGGCCTATGCCGCGCAGATCGGCACCATGGTCGTCAACGAAGAAGTTGACGCCATGCGCACCATCGCCATCAACCCGCAAGAGCGCCTGGTGCTGCCCAAGGCTTTTGCGCTGGCCGTGGCGCTGCCGCTGTTGACCGTGTTCGCCGACATCACCGGCGTCTTCGGCGGCATGGTGATGGCGCGCACACGGTTGGACATCGGTTTCACCGAATTCGTCGACCGCTTCAGCCGGGTGATGCAGGGCTCGGCGCTGTTGTTGGGCGTGGGCAAGTCGCTGGTCTTCGCCGGCATCATCGTGGCCATCGGCTGTTTCCAGGGTTTCCGCACGGCGGGCAGCGCCGACAGCGTGGGCCGGCAAACCACGCTGGCCGTGGTGCAGTCCATCTTCCTGGTCATCGTGGCCGACGCGGCCTTCTCGGTGCTCTTCAACATGCTGGATTTGTGACGTGGCCGCCGACGACGACGCCGTCATCGACATGCGCAACATCGTCATGCGCTTCGGCAGCCATGTCGTGCACGACGGCCTGAACCTGAGCGTGCGGCGCGGCGAGATCCTGGGCTTGGCCGGCGGCAGCGGTTCGGGCAAGTCGGTGCTGCTGCGCGAGATGATCCTGTTGCAGCGGCCCACTTCGGGCGTCGTCAAGTTGTTCGGCGAGGACACCGCCACGCTGGACGCCGCCGGCGTGCAAGCGCTGCGCCTGCGTTGGGGCGTGATGTTCCAGCGCGGCGGCTTGTTCAGCGCACTGACGGTGCGCGACAACGTGGCCCTGCCGCTGCGCGAACACAGCCCGCTGGACCCGGCGCTGATCGCCGACATCGCCGAATGGAAGCTGGCCCTGACCGGCCTGCCGCCCGACGCCGGCCTGAAGCTGCCGGGTGAATTGAGCGGCGGCATGTTGAAGCGCGCCGCGCTGGCCCGCGCCCTGGCGCTGGCGCCCGAACTGCTGTTCCTGGACGAACCCACATCGGGCCTGGACCCGGCCAGTTCGGCCGGGGTCGATGAACTGATCCTGAAGACGCACGCGCTCAACCAGCCGACGATCGTCATCGTCAGCCACGACCTCGACCTGTTGTGGCAGGTCTGTGACCGCGTGGCCGTGCTGGGCGAAGGCCGCGTGCTGGCGCTGGGCACCATGGCCGAATTGGCCCAAGACCCGCAGCCGACGGTGCGTGCCTATTTCACTGACAGGCGGCAGGTGCGCAAGGCGGCGTCGGCCCCTGCGCCCGCCATTTCCGCTGCGGCCGCGTCGGCCACCGCGAACTGAGGCAGGACCACCGTGGAGGACAAGGTCAACTATTCGCTGGTCGGCGGCTTCGTGCTGGTCCTGGGTGCCGTGCTGGTGGCCGGCGTGCTGTGGCTGTCCGTCGGCCTGGGCACGCGCCGTGAGGTGGACCGCTACCAGGCCTACATCGAAGAATCGGTGGCCGGCCTGAACGTGGACGCACCGGTGAAGTACCTGGGCGTGGATGTGGGCAAGGTCGGCCGCATCCAGATCGATCCGCAGAATTCGCGCCGCGTGCGGCTGCTGTTCCTGATCGACCGCGGCACGCCGATCAAGCAAGACAGCGAGGCGGTGTTGAAGGCGCAGGGCCTGACGGGCATCGCCTATGTCGAGATCAGCGGCGGCAGCGTGGGTTCGGCCCCGCTGGTGGCCACGGCAGAGGGCGTGCCGCCGACCATTCCCTTCAAGCTGTCCTTGAGCGCACGGCTGGAAAGCGTGATGACCCATGTGCTGGGCAATGTGGACCGCGTGTCGGACAACTTCAACGCGGTGTTCGACGCCGACAACCGGCAGGCCTTGAAGTCCACGTTGGCCGACATGGCCGCGCTGGCCCACGCGCTGGAAGCGCAGAAAGGCGTGTTGACGCGCGGCATTGCCGACGCCGCGCGCACCGCCCAGCTGACCGCGACAGCCGGTGAGCGCCTGGACCCGACGATGTTGAGCATCAACCGCAGCGCGCAATCGGTGGAGCGGATGGCCGACGGCGTCAGCGCGACCAGCCTGCGGGCCAGCCGCGCGGCCGACAGCGCGGCCAGCGCCGTGCAGCAGGCCAGCAGCGAAACCCTGCCCGACCTGGCGCGCTTGATGGCCGAATTGAAGCAGTTGTCGGCCTCGCTGCGCAGCCTCAGCGAGCAGACCGCGCGCAGCCCCAGCAGCCTGATCAATGGCCGGCCGCTGCCGCAGCCCGGGCCCGGAGAAAGCACACCGCCATGAACACATCGCTACACCGCCGCAGCTTGGCCGTGTGCGCCACGCTGGCTTTGACCGGGCTCGTGTTGTCGGGCTTGAGCGGCTGCTCGGCCTCGCTGCTGCCCAAGCCGCCGCCGGCGGCCGCGCGCTACCTGTTGGACGCGGGTGCGTCGCCAGCGTCAGCAGCCTCCAGCCCGTCGCCAAGGGCTGCGGTTGCGCTGGATGCGCCTGTGCTGGTGGTGGCCCAGCCCAGCGCGGCGCCGGGCTACGACAGCGTGCACATGCGCTACCAGCGCCAGCCGCAGCAGCTGGAAGCCTTCGCTTTCCACGAATGGGTCGAACCGCCGGCGCGCTTGCTGGCGCCTTTGATGGTGCGGGCCTTGCAGGACACCAACGCCTTCCGCGCGGTGCTGCTGGCGCCGACGGCGGGCACCGGCGCCTTGCGGCTGGAGACCGAACTCGTCCGTTTGCAACAGGACTTCAACGCGCAACCCAGCGCCGTGCGTTTGACGCTGCACGCGGTGCTGATAGCCACCGACACCCGCCGCGTCATCGCCAGCCGGGTCTTCGACGCCACGGCGCCGGCCGGCCGTGACGACCCGGTGGCCGGCGTGGCCGCCGCGCAGCAGGC
>JAYVBO010000554.1:0-2590 GCA_043750435.1 Betaproteobacteria bacterium
TCGGTCATCGATCGGAAATCGATGCCTACAATCCGCCGGTCTCGCGCGCACACACGCGCGCTCGTACGACTTCAATGTACCGAATGACCAAGACCGTGCAAGCCGCTGCCTCTTCCCCGTCGAAATTCGATACCAAGGGCACCCGTCGCATCCAGGTCAGACTGAGCGGCGTGCACGGCAAGGGCGTCTACGCCCTGCGGCCCATCAAGGCCGGCGAGCGGGTCATTGAATACAAGGGCGAAATCATTTCCTGGCCCGAGGCCTTGCGCCGCCACCCGCACGACCCCAGCAACCCGCAGCACACCTTTTATTTCCACATCGACGACCAGAACGTCATCGACGGCAAGGACCACGGCAACGCCGCGAAGTGGATCAACCATTCCTGCGCGCCCAATTGCGAAAGTGACGAGCAGGACGGCCGCGTCTTCATCTTTGCGCTGCGCGACCTGCAGCCGGGCGAAGAGCTGTTCTATGACTACCGCCTGGTCATCGAAGAGCGCTACACGCCCAAGCTGAAGCGGGAATACGAATGCCGCTGCGGCAGCCCGGCCTGCCGGCGCACGATGCTGGCGCCGAAACGCTGACCATGGCCCCCTTGCACTGGGGTGCTGAAGACCTGTGGCTGCAGCTGGAGCCGCTGCTGCCGGGGCTGTCCATCGAAGTGCTGACTCAGGTTGCGTCCACCAACACGCTGCTGCTCGACCGCGCGCGCGGTGGCGACACCCAGCCCTGCTTGCTGGTGGCCGAAGAACAAACCGCCGGCCGCGGCCGCCTGGGCCGTGAATGGCGCAGCTGCGCTGGCGCTTCGCTGACCTTCACGCTGGCGCTGCCGCTGGCCCCGGCCGATTGGTCGGGCCTGTCGCTGGCCGTGGGCCTGGCGCTGGCCGAAGCGCTGGACCCGCAGCCGGCTGGTGGCGCGCCCCGCATCGGCCTGAAGTGGCCGAACGACCTGTGGCTGATCGATGGCCCGGCAGGATCGGGGTGGGGCCGCAAGCTGGGCGGCATCCTGATCGAGACCGTGAGTGCGGGCGTGGGGGCGGGCGTGAGCGCGGGCAGCCGTGCGCAGCGCCTGGCGGTGGTTGGCGTGGGTCTGAACCTGCAGCCCCAGCCTGCCGAAGGCCTGAGCCAGGGCTACGCCTGCCTGCACGAGCTGGACGCCCAGGCCGGGGCGCCGCAGGTGCTGGCCCGCGTGGCCGAGCCGCTGGTGCGGGCGCTGCTGCGCTTCCAGGCCGAAGGCTTCGCGCCGCTGGTGGCGGCCTATGCGCGGCGTGACGTGCTGCTGGGCCGCTGGGTCAGCACCACGCAGGCCGACCTGCCCGAGGGCCGCGCCGAGGGCGTGGACGCCCAGGGCGCCTTGTGCGTGCGCCAGGGCGTGCTGCACCGGGTGCTGAGTGGTGAGGTCAGCGTTCGGCCGCAGGCGCAGGCCACCCCGCTGGACGCCCCGGTTGGCCTGCGGGCAGGTGCCCGCTGATGCTGCGCGCGCTGGTCATCGTGGTGCTGCTGGCCAACGTGCTGTTCTGGGTCTGGACGCGCGGCGGCATGGCGCCCGCCCTGCCGCCGCCGCACAGTGGTGAACGCGAGCCCGAACGTCTGGCCGCGCAGCTGAACCCCGAACTCCTGGTGCTGCTGCCGACCAAGGCGGCCAGCGCGGCCATCACGGCCATCACGGCGGCGCGGGCCGCCGCCATCGCTTGCGTGGAAGCCGGGCCGCTGGGCGAGGCCGACATCGCCGCCGCCGAAACGGCCCTGGCCGCCGTGCGCCTGCCCGAAGGCGGCGTGTTGCGTGAGGCCGCGTCGCTGCCGCCGTTGTGGTGGGTCTACGCCGCCCGCGTCACCGATGCCGGCGTAATGAGCGCCCGCACGCAGGAACTGGCCCGTTTGCGTATCGATTACGAAGTGGTGGATCAGCCGACCGACCTGGCCGGTGGCTTGCGGCTGTCGCGCCACGCCACGCGGGCCGAAGCCGAAGCCGCGCTGGCCGCGGTGGTCGTCAACCCGCCCTTGCGTTTTCTGCGGGTGGTGGGCCTGCCCACACCACCCGCACGCTTGTGGCTGCGGGTGCCCAAGGCCGACGCCGAGCAGCAGGACAAATTGCTGGCCCTGCCGTCGGCACCGTTGGCGGGCGGTTTCAAGGCCTGCGCGTCGCGCTGAAGCCGGCCGGCGTGCAGGCCGCTGGCGCTCAGGCCGCCCGGCTGCGCCGCAGCGCGCAGGCGGCCACGCCCAGCAGGGCGACCCAGGCCCACGACATGGCGCCGCCGCCACCGCCACCGCCTGAAGAGGTCACCACCGGTGGCGTGACCGCCGCCGCCTGCACGCTGACCGTGCTGCTGGCGCTGCCCGTGGCACCGGCGTTGTCGGTGACCGTCAGGCTCAGCACCACACTGCCGGCTGCGCTGGTCATCAGCGTGGCAGTGGCCGCGTTGGTGGCGCTGCTGAAGGCCGCGAAGGCGCCGCCGCTGGTGATCTGCCACTGGTAGCCGGCGATGATGCGCCCGCCGTTGGCTGTGGCGTTGCTGGCGCTGACCGTGATGCTCTGCCCGGCCGTGGGCGCGCTGTTGCTGACCGTGATGGCCGTGGTCGGCGGGGCCGC
>JAYVBO010000555.1:0-2589 GCA_043750435.1 Betaproteobacteria bacterium
CACGCCGCGCGCCGCCAGGCGGGCGTTCAGCTCGTCCAGGCTGGCGCTGTTGGCCACCAGCAGCGGGAATCCATCGGCAAAGGCGGTTTCGGCCTGGATGTCGCCGGTCCACAGGCTGTCGGCCAGGCGCTTTTCCTCAGGGTCGAAGCGCACCAGGCGGGCCTGCACGCCCAGGAAGTCGCTGAACCACTGCGCCGCCAGGTCGCCCATGTCGTAGGCCTTGACGATGTCGCCCCAGACCTGGGCGCGGGTCGGCTTTTCCACCGTGTCCAGACGGATGTGCAGGGCCAGCATGCCCGGCGCGCGCAGCACCATGTCGCTGCTGCGCAGGGTGGGCTGTATCAGCACCATGCGCGGCAGTTCGCGCTGGGTCAGCGGTGCTCCCTGCGCGTTCACCACCATCCAGGCGCGGTCGAATTCCAGGCCGGTTTCGATCAGCAGGCTGCTGTGCACCGCCATGCCGCCGCAGGACTTGATGGGGTGCACGAAAACCGCCGCCACCGTGCAGGGCGGGGTGGTGGCTGAGGCGTCGGTGGCGGTGTGGTCGGTGGCGGGTTTGTCAGTGGCAGTCGTCACGGTGAACCTCAGGCTGGCGTGTAGGGGTATGGGCAGGCGGCGATTCTGACGCGGGGGCCTCCCTACAATTGCCGCCATGTCCCCCACCGACGTTCTGGTCCGAGGCGCGGGCGCCGTGGGCCTGGCCACGGCGCTGGCTTTGTCGCGCCAGGGCCTGACCGTGGCCCTGCTGGGCAGCCTGACTGAGCCCACCACGCCCGACGTGCGCGCCTACGCGCTGAACGCGGCTTCGGTGCAGCTGCTGCAGACGCTGAAGGTGTGGGACGCGCTGCCGGCCGACGCCCGCACGGCGGTGCACGACATGCACATTGAAGGCGACGCGCCCGGCGCGGTGCTGGATTTTTCCGCCTGGAGCCAGTCGCTGGGCGAACTGGCCTGGATCGTCGACGCGGCCGAACTCGAACGCGCCTTGCGCGCGGCCCTGCGCTTCGCGCCCCACGTCAACCTCGTCAGCCACGAAGTGCCGGCCACGCTGCAGGTGCTGGCCGAAGGCAAGGACTCGGCCACGCGGGCCCGCCTGGGCGTGCAGATGCCGCGCCACGCCTACGGCCAGCGCGGCCTGGCGGCGCGCTTCACCAGCAAGCAGGCGCACGCTGGGCTGGCGCGGCAGTGGTTCCGCAGCCCCGATGTGCTGGCCCTGCTGCCGCTGGACCGGCCGCTGTTTGAGGGCCAGACCGGCCACGGCCTGGCCCTGGTCTGGTCGGTGCCCGACGCCCGCGCCGACGAGTTGATGGCGCTGTCTGACGCCGACTTCACCGCCGCCCTGATGGACGCCACGGCCGGCGCCGCCGGCACGCTGACACTGACCAGCCCGCGTGCGCAGTGGCCGCTGGCGCTGGCCCACGCCGAAGCCCTGCACGGCCCCGGCTGGGTGCTGGTGGGCGACGCCGCCCACCTGGTGCACCCGCTGGCCGGCCAGGGCCTGAACCTGGGTTTTGGCGACGTGCTGGCGCTGGCCGCCACGCTGGCCGCCCGCGAACCCTGGCGCAGCCTGGCCGACCCCAAATTGCTGGCCCGCTACGCCCGTGAACGCCACGGTCCGGTGCGCGCGATGGCCCAGGTCACCGACGCCCTGCTGCACCTGTTTGCCAGCCCGGCGCCGCTGGCCCGTGTATGCCGCAACCGCGGGCTGACACTGGTCAACCGCCTGTCCCCACTCAAGCGCCTGCTGACGCAGGCCGCGCTGGGTCGCTAGATCTGTTTATTGAAAGCCACCATGAAGACCGCAACGCGCTACCCCCTGGGCATCGCCGCCCGCACCCTGTTGGCCACCGCCGCCCTCATCGCCACGGGCAGCCTGTGTGCGCAGGAAGCGGTGATCCGCAAGAATCTGGCCGAGCGCCTGCCCAGCCTGCCCAAGATCGACGAGGTCAGCAAGTCACCGGTGCCCGGCCTGTACGAGGTGCGCTACGGCGGCACCGAAATTCTGTACAGCGACGAGAAGGGCGAGCACATCCTGACGGGCTCGCTGATCGAGACCAAGACCAAGACCGACCTGACCGAAGCGCGCATCGAAAAGCTGACCGCCATCGCCTTCGACCAGCTGCCGTTCAAGGACGCCGTGCACATCAAGCAGGGCACGGGCACGCGCAAGATGGCGGTCTTCGTTGACCCGAACTGTGGCTATTGCAAGCGCTTCGAACGCGACCTGGCGACGGTCAAGGACGTGACGGTCTACACCTTTTTGATCCCCATCCTGGGGCCCGATTCCACCGCCAAGTCGCGCGACATCTGGTGCGCGAAAGACTCGGCCGCCACCTGGCGCGCCTGGATGCTGGACGGCGTGGTGCCGGGCAAGACCGACGGCAAGTGCGACACCACCGCCATCGACCGCAACCTGGCTTTCGCGCAGAAGTACAAGATCAACGGCACGCCGGCAGTGGTCTTCGCCGACGGCACGCGCAAGCCGGGCGCCATACCGGTGGCGCTGGTTGAAAAGCTGCTGGTGGCCGCCGCTGGCGCGAAGAAGCCGTGAACGCCGTGAACGCCGCGTTGGCCGCTGGCAACGCGCCC
>JAYVBO010000556.1:0-6040 GCA_043750435.1 Betaproteobacteria bacterium
CCGCATTGCGTGCAGCCCACGTTCAGGAAAGCCGCGCAGTGGTTCAGCGGGTTGCCCGAGCCGTCGGGGATCAGGTCTTCGGGCAGCACGACCGGCAGGTCTTTCTCGGGCACCGGCACCGAGCCACAGGCTGTGCAATGGATGATCGTGATCGGCGTGCCCCAGTAGCGCTGGCGGCTGATGCCCCAGTCGCGCAAACGCCAGGTGGTTTTCTTGTCGCCCAGGCCTTCGGCGGCCAGCGCGACGGCGATGGCGTCCACCGCCAGCTTGTAGGCCAGGCCGCTGTAGTTGCCGCTGTTGATGGTGACGCCGCGCGCCTTGTCGGCGTACCAGTCTTGCCAGTGGTCGTAGCTGAAGTGTTCTCCGTCGATCTGCACCACCTGCAGCATGTCCAGGCCGTACTTCTTGGCGAAGGCGAAGTCGCGTTCGTCGTGGGCCGGCACGCCCATCACGGCGCCGTCGCCATAGCCCATCAGCACGTAGTTGCCCACCCACACCGGCACGTCGGCGCCGGTCAGCGGGTGCGTCACGCTCAGGCCCAGCGGGCGGCCTTCCTTTTCGCGCAGCGCCAGTTCGGCTTCGGTGGTGCCGCCCTTCTTGCAGGCTTCGATGAAGGCGGTCAGGTCGGCGTTGCCCAAGGCGGCCAGAGTAGCCAGCGGGTGTTCGGGCGCCACCGCGCAGAAGGTGACGCCCTTGATGGTGTCGGCACGGGTGGTGAAGACCCAGAGCTTGCCGTCCTGCACCAGCGCGCCGGCGGCGTCGCGGATGCCGTGCGGGAAAGCGAAGCGCACGCCTTCGCTCTTGCCGATCCAGTGTTCCTGCATCAGGCGCACGCGCTCGGGCCAGCCTTCCAGGTAGTTCGGCGTGGTGGCGTCGGTGACGCCGGCCAGCAGTTCGTCGGCGTATTGCGTGATGGCCAGGTAGTAGCCCGGGATCTCGCGCTTTTCCACGACAGCGCCGCTGCGCCAGCCGCGGCCGTCCACCACCTGCTCATTGGCCAGCACGGTCTGGTCGATGGGGTCCCAGTTGACGATCTGGGTCTTTTTGTAGGCAATGCCCTTTTCCAGCATCTTCAGGAAGAACCACTGGTTCCACTTGTAGTAGCTGGGGTCGCAGGTGGCCAGCTCGCGGGTCCAGTCGAAGGCCAGACCCAGGGGCTGCATCTGCGCCTTCATGTCGGCGATGTTGGCGCGCGTCCACTGCGCCGGCGGCACCTGGTTGTCCATGGCGGCGTTCTCGGCCGGCAGGCCGAAAGCGTCCCAGCCCATGGGCATCAGCACGTTCATGCCCTGCATGCGCAGGTAGCGCGCCATCATGTCGTTGATGGTGTAGTTGCGCACATGCCCCATGTGCAGCTTGCCGCTGGGGTAGGGCAGCATGCTGCAGGCGTAGAACTTGGGACGCGTGGCATCCTCGGTCACACGGTAGGCGTCGGTGGCGGCCCAGTGGGCCTGGGCGGCGGCTTCTACCTCGGCAGGCATGTACTTTTCGTTCATGCCGCAATTGTAGGGACGGGCGTACTGCCGTCATCACGTGCGGGATGCACGCGTTGGAAGCTGCCGATCAGGCCGGTTCGGGCACCGGCGCGGCGAGCAGCGGTTCGACGTCGTGCGCGGGCATCGGCCGGGCCAGCAGGTAGCCCTGACCGACGTGCACGCCCAGCTGCTTCAACGCGGCCAGTTGGGCTGGCGTCTCTATGCCTTCGGCCACCACCTTCTTGCCCAGCGAATTGGCCAGGTTCATGATGGCGCGGATGATCTCGATGGCCTGCGACTTGCTACCGATGCCCATCACGAACGACCGGTCGATCTTCAGGCTGTCGATCGGCAGCGTGCTCAGGTAGGCCAGCGACGAGTAGCCGGTACCGAAATCGTCGATGCTGAAGCGCACGCCCAGCAGGCGCAGGGCGTTCAGGGTGTCCAGCGCCGTGCTCAGGCTGCCCATCAGGGTCGTCTCGGTGATCTCCAGCGTCAGGCTCGACGGCGGCAACGCGTGGCGTTCGATGGCGGCGCGCACGTGCGGCACGAGTTCCGGGTCGGCCAGGTCGCGGCCTGAAATGTTGACGTGCATCGTCAGGTGCTGCTGGCCGGCGTTCCCGCCCCGCCACTGCGCCAGCTGCGCGGCGGCCTGATCGATCATCCAGCGCGTCAGCGCGCCGATGTGGCCGCATTCCTCGGCCAGCGCGATGAACACCGCGGGGCTGATCGGGCCGCGCTCGGGATGCACCCAGCGCGACAGCGCCTCGAAACCGCTGAGGCGGTAAGGCTCCAGGTCGAACAGCGGCTGATAGGCCACCGACAGCGAGCCCTCGCCGATGGCGCGCCGCAGATCCCCTTCCAGAGCCATGCGCTCGGCCACCCGCTCGCGCATGCTGATGTCGAAAGGCATCACCCGGCTGCGCCCGTCGGCCTTGGCGGCGTACATCGCCAGGTCGGCGTCGCGCAGCACCTCGTCGGCGCTGCGGTAGTCCATGTCGCCGAAGGTGATGCCGATGCTGGCGCTGGGAATCACCTCGGTGCCGTTGATGCGCATCGGCTCGGCCAGCACCAGCAGCAGCCGCTCGGCCAGCGCCAGTGTCGGCTCGCGTTCGCACAGCTTGTCCAGCAGCACCGCGAATTCGTCGCCGCCCAGCCGGGCGACGAGGTCGCTGGGGCGCACGTTGTCGACAAGGCGCCGCGCCACCTTCATCAGCATCTCGTTGCCCGCCGCGTGGCCCAGGCTGTCGTTGACGACCTTGAAGCGGTCGAGGTCGAGGAAGAAGACCGCGAAACGCTGCTCGGGGTCGACACGGGCGCGTTCCACCGCCACCTGCAGCCGCTCGTTGAAGCCGTTGCGGTTGGCCAGGTCGGTGAGGTCGTCGTGATACGCGATGTGGTGCAGCTTGCCTTCGGCACGGCGGCGCGAGCTGATGTCGTGCAGCTGGTAGACCATGCTGTCGCCGCCCGCACCGGGGTCAGCGAAGCGGCTGCAGTGCAAGGAAACCCAGATCTCGCCGCCGTCGCCCGCACAGCAGCGCAATTCGATCGAGCCCGAGTTGGCGGTCGTTTCGAGTGCGTGGCGCCGGAACAGCACCACGTCGGCGGCGTGCAGCAGGGACTCGAAGCGGTCGCCGACGAGCTCGTTGTCCTGGCGTCCCAGCAGTTCGCACAAGGCCCGGTTCACCTGGTGCACCCGGCCGTCGGAACGGACGATGGCCATGCCGATGGCCGCATGCGTGAAGGCGGCCGTGAAGCGGCGCTGGTTGTGTTCGGCCTCGCGCTGCGCCGAGTCGAGTTGCGCGTCGTGCCGGTCGAGCTCTTTCTCGTGCGCCTTGATCGAGACGTTGACCAGGCCCAGCAGGATCAGCGCCAGCACGCCGGCAACCACCGCCATCGTGGTGCCGAAGTAGTGGATGTTCATCGCCACCGCGCCGGCCACCGCAGCCGACAGCAGGTAGATCGCGCCATGCCAGCTGTAGTTCTCGAGCCAATGGCGAAGCGACACCCGCTGACCGGTCTTCGCCGAGACCACCGAGATCAACGGCAGCGAACACAGCGCGAAGTAGGGCAGTGCCACCGCGCACAGCGCGACCAGTTGCGCCTGCGCGCTGCTGATGCCCAGCAGCACCAGGACGGGACGCAGTTGTTCGAAGAGCAGGCCGCAGATGGCCATCGCAAAGGCCGCCGCCGAAGGGGTGCTCAGGCGGCTGGACCAGCGTTTGGAGCTGCGAACCGCGCCGACCAGCCCTTCGATGGCCGCCGCTGCGATGGCCAGCGGCAGACCCTGCAGGGCCAGCAGCGCGAACACGACGACGTCGGCGACCGAAATGCTGTATTTGGTGCGCGGGATCTGCACCGGGAAGCCCGCCACCACCGCCACCAGGGCCAGCGACGCCACCGCCAGCAGCGCCTGGCTGGCCCCGCGGTCGAAGCCGGCGATCAAGCAAACCAGCGCGACCAGCGTCGACAACCCGCCAGCGGTGACCAGGGCCAGCCAGCGGCGTCGCGCGGCCAGGTTGTAGTCGTGCAGGTGCCGGGCCACGAAGCCGCGCCAGGACAGGGGCCGCAGGAGACGGGCGGCCTGCGTCTCGCTCGGAGGGTCTGCGTTGGGCAAGGTCATGTCGGGGTATCGGCCGCGGTGCGCATCACTTGAGGCCTCTGGCGCGCCCGGCTCTGGCCTCATTCGCCGCGCAGGCTGGGTGCCGGCCAACCGGTCCTCGGGCGCAGGCGTCAGCGGCGTCGGGCGTCTCACTCGCCGAGGATGAAGCCTTCGCTGAGGATGAAACCCTCACTGAGGATGAAGCCCTCACTCAGGATGAAGCCCTCACTGAGGATGAAGCCCTCACTGAGGATGAAGCCCTCACTCAGGATGAAGCCTTCGCTGAGGATGAAGCCCTCGCTGAGGATGAAGCCCTGGCCGAGCACGGCCCCGCTGCCGGCATTTAGCCAGGCGCTGAGCGTGGCGCTGGGGATGAAGGCACCGGTCTGGCCGACCCAGCTGTTGCTGCCGGCCAGTGCGGTGGCGTTCACCACGCCGGGGGTCACCAGCGCCTGGTTGGACGCCGCTGCCGAGGTGATCGACGAGACGAAGGTGTTGGCCTGCACGCCGTTGCCGCCGGGCCAGTAGTTGACGGTGTGGCGCCGCGCCGTTGTGCCGGCCCAGACCAGGCGGTGGTCCCAGATCGGCTGGTACTGGGTGAACAGCGCGTCGCCGCTGACGAGGCGGTTGCCGCCGGCGGTGACGATGCGGCTCCAGTTGAAGGTCTGGCCGTTGATCGTCGAATTGGTGGGCGGCATCGATTTGCCACCGGCCAGCAGCGGGCTGCCTGCTGCCAGCGTGCCGGCCTCAACCGCGGCGGCGATGTCGTTGCGCAGCACCGAGGCCAGTGCGACGGCACCCGGCACGTTCAGGTAGCCCGCGCCCTGCTGCAGCAGGTTGGCGCCGGGCAGGGGCTGCGCCGAGTACTGCAGCATGGCCTTGATCAGCGGCGGGGTCAGGCCCGGGTTGGCCTGCAGCATCAGTGCCACCGTGCCGGCCACCACCGGGGCGGCCACCGAGGTGCCGCTGAGCATCATCTGGGTCTCGGGATAGATGGCCGGGATGCCGAGTGGCGTCACCAGGCTGGCGAAGTTGGCGCTGGCCAGCGCGTTCCAGCTCAAGGCGCCGTTGGACGCTTTGGTGGCCGCAGCGCTGACGATCTTGTTGCCGGGCGCCACCAGGTCGGGCTTGAGCAGGTTGTCCACCACCCGGTTGCCGCTGGCGTCGAGCCGCGCGCCGCGGGTGGGCCCGCGCGAGCTGAAGAAGTTCACGCTGTCGTCGCTGCGGGCCAGCGTGTCCTTGACATTGACCGCCCCGACGGTGATCACCGACGGCTCATGGCCCGGTGAGCTGATCGCGCCATAGGCCTCCTGGCCGGTCAGCGTCTTGCCGAAGTTGCCGGCCGCCACCACCACCGTGATGCCGGCCGCGCTGGCATTGCGCACCGCGATGCACAGCGGGTCGGTCTGCCAGCTCTCGGTGCTGTCGGCGGCCAGGCTGAGGTTCATCACCCGGATGTTGAGTTCGCGGGCGTGGTAGATCACCCACTGGATCGCCTCCAGCACGTCGCTCATCGAGCCCTGGCCATTGCCGTCCAGCACCCGCACGTCGTAGAGGTCGGCGCCGGGCGCGATGCCGGTGGTGTCGGGCGTGGTCGTGCCGAAGTACTTGGCGCGGCCGGCGGCCACTGCCGCCACATGGGTGCCGTGGCCATAGGGGTCCTGGGTCTGGTACCCCGCGGTGCTGATGGCTCTTTCGTAATCGGCCAGGGCCGTGCTGCCCGGCGCCATCGACGCGGCCGAGCCATCGACGCCCGCCGTCCACAGGCTGAGCGTGCTGTTGAGCATGCTGACGTTCTTGCGGACACGCGCGGAGCCGCTGCCGCCAAGGAAGGCGTCATGCCCCCTCATCACGCCCGAATCCAGCACCGCGATGCCGACGCCCGAGCCGTCGTAGCCCGAGTAGTTCCACCGGTCGCTGAAGGTGCGCACGCTGCCTTGCGAGTTGTTGACCGCCGCCCCGG
>JAYVBO010000557.1:0-2576 GCA_043750435.1 Betaproteobacteria bacterium
AGCCGACGGCCCTGCACAAGCGCTATGCAATGATCTACATAGGCCCGTGCGGCCGAAACCTAGGCTGAACCCTGCAATTCGCGGTGCCCGGTGACACAAGCGTTCCAGACTGGAGCACACCCGCCGCTTTTCAGCTGCGGACCTGCATACCAGGGATCGCTAGGAATTCGCCCGAACTTCCTCAATGGTGGTCACCCCCGCCAGCATCTTCTCGATGCCGTCCTGGCGCAGCGTGCGCATGCCCTCACCCAAGGCGTGTTGCAGCAACTCGTCCGAGCGCGCGCCGGTCTGTATCAGGTGGCGCAAGCCGCGTGTCACGGTCATCAGTTCGTGGATGCCGGCGCGGCCACTGAAACCCGTGTCGCTGCAAGCCTTGCAGCCCACGCTGCGGTAGTGCGCCAGGCGGCCTTTGCCGATGCCGTCCTGGCGTTCCTGGGCGCCGAAGCGGCGGCGCCAGTCGGCCAGCACCACGTCGGGCCGGGGCGCGTTTTGCACGCCTTCCATCACGTGCAGGTAGTCGTGCAGCAGTTCTTCTTCTTCCTCGGCGCTGGCTTCGCGTGAGGTGCGGCACTGGTTGCACAAGCGGCGCACCAGACGTTGAGCCAGCACGCCCAGCAAGGCGTCGGCAAAGTTGAAGGGGTTCATGCCCATGTCCAGCAAACGCGTCACGGTTTCGGGCGCGCTGTTGGTGTGCAGGGTGCTCATCACCAGGTGGCCGGTGAGCGAGGCTTCGATGGCCATCTGCGCCGTCTCGTCGTCGCGTATTTCACCGACCATGATCACATCCGGGTCGGCGCGCAGGAAGGCGCGCAAGGCCTTGGCAAAAGTCCAGTCGATGCGCGGGTTCACCTGCACCTGGCGCAGGCCGCGCTGGGTGATTTCGATGGGGTCTTCGGCCGTCCAGATCTTGCGTTCGGGCTGGTTGATGCTGGCCAGTATCGAGTGCAGCGTGGTGGTCTTGCCCGAGCCGGTGGGGCCCACGCACAGCAGCAGGCCGTAGGGCCGCGCGGCGGCGGCCTTGACGCGTTCCAGGTTGGCCGGCGACAGCCCCAGGTTGTCCAGCGGTATGGGCTTGTTGCTGGCCAGCAGGCGGATGACGGCGTCTTCCAGATTGCTGTGCGTGGGGATGGTGGCCACGCGCAATTCCAGCTGCACGCCCTGCGCGAACTTGGCGAAATTGATCTTGCCGTCTTGCGGCTTGCGGTGCTCGGTGATGTCCAGGTCGCACATGATCTTCAGCCGCGACAAGATGGCATTGCGGTAGTTCGTCGGCAGTTCCAGATAGAGCCGCAACTGGCCGTCCTTGCGGAAACGGATGCGCACCTTTTCGCGGCCACCTGCGCATTCGATGTGGATGTCCGACACGCCCTCGGCGTGGGCTTCCAGAATCATCGAATTGATCAGCCGCACCAGCGTGTTGTCGCTTTGGGTGATGGCGTCTTCAGGCGACTCGTTGGTCGTCGGTTCGACCTTCTCCATGGAAGCCAACAGCACGCTGCTGGCTTCGGTGTCGAAGTCCAGTGGCGCGGACGGGTCGTCGTTGTGGCGGGGCGTGAACTGGGCTGCGCCCACTTTTTCGTAGGCACGGTCGATGGCGCCCAGCAGCGAGCCCGGGCTGGCCAGCACCGGCACCACCTTGCATTGCGCGGCAAATTCCAGTTCGTCCAGGCTGTCGCGGTTGCCGGGGTCTTCCACCGCCACCACCAGACGCCCGGCACGCATCATCAGCGGCAGCGCCGGCACGCGGCTGGCGATCGGGTAGGGCAGGCGTGCCACGGCCTCGACATCGGCCGGAAACTTCAGCACGTCCACCATGGGGTAGCCCATCTTGCGGGCCAGCGCGGTCTGCAAATCGGCGCGCGTGACGTAGCCCTTGCGCACCAGCAGTTCGCCCAGCGGCACGCTGCGGTCGGTGCGTTGCTGCTTCAGTGCCTCTTCCAGTTGCTCGTCGTTGATGAAGCCCAGCGCCGTCAGTGCTTCGCCGATGCGCACCAAGGGCATCTTCGACTGGTGGGCGATGGCTTGCGCCAGGGCCTGCGGCGTGATCAGCTGGCGCATCAGCAAGACGTGGCCCAGCTTGCGCGCGCGCAGGGCTTCTTGTTCGGCCAGCGCCGCCTGCAGTTGCTCGGGCGTCAGCGTCTGGTGTTCCACCATCGTCTGGCCCAGCAGCTGGCCGATCTTGGCCTCGCTGTAGGCCACGCGCGGCACGAACCAGCGGCGCACCGTGCCGTCCTTGTCTTCAGGCTCGAACAGGAACAGGCCCCAACTGGTTTCACTGTGGCCCAGGGTCGTGCCCTTCCAGGCGGGGCTGCCCTTGAAGGTGACGCAGAAGGGCACCAGCGGCCGCTGGGCCGCCAGGTCGCGGGTGTCGGCCACGGGCGTGGGCTGCAACAGGTCTTTCAAGCGCATGCGGCGGAACTGGTCCAGCCGCAATTCCAGCGGTTTACGGGGCGAATTCGGGCGCAACTGCAGCAAGCCCTGCGCGGGGTTGAACTGCAGCAGATGGCCTTCGATCACGCGGCCGCTCAGGCCTTCGATCTCGACCACCGGGGCGGGCTCCAGCGACGTGGCATCGG
>JAYVBO010000558.1:0-5995 GCA_043750435.1 Betaproteobacteria bacterium
CGTGGCGCATGCCACCCTGGAGGTGCTGAACTGCACGGTGGACTACGTCGCCGGGGTTCGGTGTGATGTTTACGCCCCCACGCAATCCGCCAAGAACGCCTTGAGCATGGTGATGGCCATCACCGGCATGACGGCGGCGCAGGTCACCATCCACACCACCTTTCTAGGAGGCGGGTTGGGCCGCAAGGCCGAGGTCGATTTCATCAGCCAGGCCGTGCAGGTGGGCATGGCCCTGGGCCGGCCGGTCAAGCTGATGTGGCCGCGCGAGGAAGACTTCGCCCACGACCAGTACCGCCCTGCTGCCTTGGTCAACGTGCGCGCCGCGCTGTTGCCGGCTGGCAATATCCTGAATTGGAACTACCGCAACGTCTCGCCGTCCATCTTGGGCCAGCGCGGGGTGACGCTGCCCGCCACAGGGGACAGCCAGGGCTCGGAGGGCTCCAATGCCTTGCCGTACGCCTTCAGTTCACGCGTGGTCGAATGGGTGCGCCAGGACGCGCCCATACCCGTCGGCTTCTGGCGCAGCGTGGGTGCGTCGATCAACACCTTCGCGGTGGAATCGGCCATCGACGAACTGGCCACGGCATTCGGGCAGGACGCCTACCAGTTCCGCCGCACCCGCATCACCGACCCGCGCTGGCTGGCGGTGCTGGACGCTGCCGCCAGTGCGGCTGGCTGGAGCAATGCGGTACCCGCCGGTTCGGCACGCGGCATCGCCATCGGCATGGCCTTCAACACCATCGTGGCCCAGGTGGTTGAGATCTCGGGCGTCACCAGCAGCAGCATCAAGGTCAGCAAGGTGACGGTGGCCGTGGACTGCTATTTGCCCGTCAACCCGCAGGCCATCGAAGCGCAGATCATCGGCGGCGTGGTGCACGGCATGAACGCCGCGCTGTGGGGGCGCCAGACCTTCGTCAACGGGGCGGCCCAGGTCAAGAACTTCAACAACAGCCGCATGCTGCGCATCAATGAAATGCCCGCCGTGAAGGTGGTGGTGATGCCGGCGCCGGCGGTGGCCAGCCGCACGGCGGCCATCGGTGGTGTGGGTGAACTGGGCGTGCCCACCTTTGCGCCCGCCTTGGCGGCGGCCTACTTCAAACTGAAGGGCATACGCCAGCGCAGCCTGCCCTTCTTCCCCAACGCCACGATGTCGGATTGAGGCAGCGCGGCTGCCGGCGCTTCATTCGAAGCGGTAGCGCGACACCCGCAACACGACCGGCGAGCGGCGCAAGGCGCGCAGCACGTCGGCCAGGTGCACGCGGTCGCGCACGCTGACGATCAGGCGCAGTTCGGTGGACACTTCGGCCGGTTCGGGGTCCATGCCCAGGTGGGTGATGTCGGCCTCGGCCGCGCTGATGGCTGAGGCCACCTGCGCCAGCACGCCTTTGCCGTTCTTCACCAGCACCCACAGATGGGTCTCGAAGCTGCGGTTCAGCTCGTCCGCCCATTCCACCTGCATCCAGCGCTCGCTGTCGCGTTCGAACAGGCGCTTGCCGGTGGGGCAGTCGTGGGTGTGCACCATCAGGCCTTCGCCACGGCCCAGGTAGCCGACGATTTCGTCGCCCGGTATCGGCCGGCAGCAAGGCGCCAACTGGATAGATGCCCCAGCGCTGCCGTCGATGAAGACCACGCCCTGCGTCGGCGTGCTGTCGTCGTGGCCGTAGCGGCCCAGGGTCAGCGTGACGGCGTCGGGCTTGATGCCCCGCTCGCCCATCATCTGCGCCAGCCGCTTGGCCACGATGGTGGCAATCTTGCGGCCCAGGCCCAGGTCCACCAGCAATTCACCGCGGTTGCGGTTGCCGCTCCAGCGGGTCAGTTGCTGCCAGATGGCCGGGCCCACCGGGTCTGAGGGGTCGCTGGATGGTGGCTGCAGGCCTTCGGCGCGCAAGGACTGCACCAGCAGTTTTTCACCCAGCGCGCGCGACTCGTCGGTCTCCATGTTCTTCAGGTGGTGGCGGATCTTGCTGCGCGCCCGGCCGGTGCGCACCATGCTCAGCCAGGCCGGGTTGGGCTTGGCGCCGGGCGCCGTGATGATCTCGACCACGTCACCGCTTTTCAGCTCGGTGCGCAGCGCCACCGCGTCGCCATTCACCTTGGCTGCCACCGTGTGCTGGCCGACGTCGGAGTGGATGGCGTAGGCGAAGTCCAGCGGCGTGGCGCCGCGCGGCAGCGCCAGGATCTTGCTGCGCGGCGTGAAGACATAGACCGCGTCGGGGTGCAGGTCGATCTTCACGTGCTCCAGGAATTCGGCCGCGTCGCGCGTTTCGTCCTGGATGTCCAGCAGGCTTTGCAACCAGAGGGTGGACAGGCGTTGCGCGTCGGCCGCGGCGTTGCCCTTGTCGCCGACCTTGTAGATCCAGTGCGCGGCGATACCTTTTTCGGCCACGGCGTGCATGACTTCGGTGCGCATCTGGAATTCCACCGGCGTGCCCAGCGGGCTGACCAGCGTGGTGTGCAGGCTCTGGTAGCCGTTGGCCTTGGGGATAGCGATGTAGTCTTTGAAGCGCCCCGGTACAGGTTTGTAAAGCTGGTGGAGCACACCCAGCGCGATGTAGCAGTCGGTCAGGTTGGGTACCACGACGCGGAAGCCGAAGATGTCGCTGACCTGCGCGAACCCGGCGTGCTTCTCGCGCATCTTGTGATAAATGGAATAGATCGTCTTTTCGCGGCCGTTGACGTGCACCTTGATCTTGTGCTCGCCGAAGGCGCGTTCAACGTCTTTCTGCACGCGGTCGACGATGTCACGGCGGTGGCCACGGGCGCGCTTCACGGCCTTGGTCAGCGCGGCGTGGCGCCAGGGGTGCAGGCTGGCAAAGCACAGTTCCTGCAGTTCCCGGTAGGTCTGATTCAGGCCCAGCCGGTGGGCGATGGGCGCGAAGATTTCCAGCGTCTCGCGGGCTATGCGCTGGCGTTTGTCCAGGGCCATTGCGCCCAGCGTGCGCATGTTGTGCAGGCGGTCGGCCAGCTTGATGAGGATGACGCGCACGTCGCGCGCCATGGCCAGCAGCATCTTGCGAAAGCTCTCGGCCTGGCTTTCTTCGCGCGTGCTGAAATGCAGCTTGTCGAGCTTGGTCAGGCCGTCCACCAGGTCGGCCGTGGGCGCACCAAACTTCTCGATCAGTTCGACCTTGGTGACGCCGCAGTCCTCGATGGTGTCGTGGGTCAGCGCGGCCATGATGGCCTGGGCGTCCAGCCGCCAGTCGGCGCACAGGCCGGCCACTGCAATGGGGTGGGTGATGTAGGGCAGGCCGCTGGCACGGTACTGGCCCAGGTGGGCCGCGTCGCTGAACTTGTAGGCCTCGCGGACCAGCTTGAAATCGGCTTTGGACAGGTAGGTCAGCTTTTCCGACAACTCGGCGAAAGTGGACGCCTCGTGCGCACTGGCCCCCGCACTGCTGGGCGGCGCTGAGCGCTGCAAGCCCTGCAGGGCGGCGGGCAACAATTCGGCGGCTAAGGAACGCAAACTCATGCCCGGAATTTAGCGTGCTTTGCAGCGCGCTGCCCTGGCTCGGGGGCGTGCACCCGCAAATGCAAACGGGCGCCCCGTCTGTTCGACGGGGCGCCCGTTGTCGGGGCAGTCAAGACCGGGTCAGAGCGGCACCTTGCGCAGCATCTCGATGCCAACTTCGCCGGCCGCGATCTCGCGCAGGGCGGTCACGCCCGGCTTGTTCTTGGTCTCGATCTTGGGTGCGTGACCCTGGCTCAGCATGCGTGCCCGGTAGGTCGCAGCCAGCACCAGCTGGAAGCGATTGGGGATCTTGACGAGGCAGTCTTCGACGGTGATGCGGGCCATGGTGTCCTTAGCGGTGTTCGTGCCGGCGGCGTGCCGGGCATTCGAGGCGGCTGGTGTTTTCAGCTCAGGCCCAGCGCAGCAAAAACCTGGGAGCGGTTGCGCATCTGGGCGGCGTACTTCAGGCGCTGGGCATGAACCACGGCCTTGAGATCAAAAACGGCCTTCTCGAACAAGCTGTTGATGATAACAAAATCAAAATGCCGGGCCTGGGCCACCTCGTGGCGGGCATTGACCAGCCGCGTGGCGATGACCTCGGGCTGGTCTTCGCCGCGCCGGTTCAGGCGCTGCGCCAACTCGTCCCAACTCGGCGGAAGGATGAAGATCAGCACCGCGTGCTGGAAGATCTGCTTGATCTGCAGCGCGCCCTGCCAGTCGATTTCCAGCACCACGTCTTCGCCCCGCGCCAGCCGTTCCTGGATCGCCTTGCGGCTGGTACCGTAGCGGTTGCCATGTACATGGGCGTGCTCGAAGAACTCGCCGCGCTCGATCATGGCCAGAAAGCTCACTTCGTCGACGAAGTGGTATTCGCGACCGTCCACCTCTTGCCCGCGCGGCGGGCGGGTGGTGTGCGACACCGAAACGACCAGCCGCGAGTCGATTTCCAGCAGCGCTTTGACGAGACTGGATTTGCCGGCGCCGCTGGGCGCGGCCACGCAAAAGAGGTTGCCTGGGGTTTCCATGGGGTGATTTTCCTTCAGCGCGCGGTTGGCGCGGACCGGCGTTCGCTGGCCGCGCTGGGCTTATTCGATGTTCTGCACCTGCTCGCGCATCTGCTCGATGGCCACCTTCATCTCAACCGCCACCGTGGTCAGCTCCATCGCCGCTGATTTCGAGCCCAGGGTGTTGGCCTCGCGTTGCAGTTCCTGAATCAGGAATTCCAGCCGCTTGCCCAGTTCGCCGCCGGCTTTCAGCAGGCGTTCGATTTCGTCCAGGTGTGAGGCCAGGCGGCCCAGCTCTTCGGCCACGTCGATGCGGATGGCGAAGGACGCCGCTTCGCCCATTGCGCGTTCGTGCAACGACTGCTCGGGCACGGCCGCGCCCGCCTGCACCGTGGCCAGGGCCTCGGCCCAGCGTTCCAGGAAGCGCTGCTGCTGGCGCTGCACCACGGCAGGTACCAGTGGCGCGGCCTGAGTGGCCAGTTCGCGCAGCCGGCCCACGCGTTCCATCAGGATGGCGGCCAGCCGCGCGCCTTCGCGCGCCCGCGCTTCGCGCAGGCCGGCGATGCAGCGCCTGGCGGCGTCCAGCGCCGGCTCATCCAGCTTCTGCGCGGTGCTGCCGCCCTTGCACCAGTTCAGCACCTCGTTGACGCTGAGGCTGCGCGCCTGCGGCAGCCAGCCCTGCACCGCAGACTGCTGGTAGGCCAGCCGGTTCAACTGGTCGGACGTGGGGGCGGGCAGGGCGCTGTCGGTTTCGCGAGCCGTGGCCACACGCAATTCGATCTTGCCGCGCCGAAAGGCGCTGGTCAGTTGTTCGCGCAGGGCCGGTTCCAGACCGCGCAACTCGTCGGGCAGGCGCAGCGCCAGGTCCAGGAAGCGGCCGTTCACCGAGCGCGCTTCCACGCTCACCGAGCCCGCTGTTTCCGAGGCGGGGGACGCCGCGTTGGCGTAACCCGTCATGCTATAAACAGCCATCCTTTTCGCCCCAAGAGTGAACGTCGATTATGTCCAAGCCCAAGCCCGCACCCTTGCCTCCGGGCACCGTGGTGGGGGGCTACAAGATCGTCAAGAAACTCGCTGCCGGCGGCTTTGGCGTGGTCTACCTCGCTGAACATGAAAAGGGCCAGTTGGTGGCCATCAAAGAATACCTGCCGGCCTCGCTGGCCGAACGCGCCACGGGTGAACTGACGCCGCGCGTCAAGCCCGACAAGCAGCCGCTCTACCGCCTGGGGCTGAAAAGCTTCTTCGAAGAAGGCCGCTCGCTGGCCCAGATCAGCCACCCCAGCGTGGTCAGCGTGCTGAACTTCTTTCGCGAGAACGAAACCGTCTACATGGTGATGAACTACCTGCAGGGTGACACCCTGCAGGACTTCATCGTCACCGCACGCGACCTGAAGCGTGACAAGGTATTTCGCGAGAGCACCATTCGCAGCCTCTTCGACGAGATTCTGCGCGGCCTGCGCATCGTGCACCAGCACAAGATGCTGCACCTGGACATCAAGCCGGCGAACGTGTTTGTCACGAATGACAACAAGGCGGTGATGCT
>JAYVBO010000559.1:0-2567 GCA_043750435.1 Betaproteobacteria bacterium
GCTGCAGCCTGAGCCTGATCCGCCTGGCGCCGACGGCCGCTGCCACGGGCCGGGTCTGCGCACCTTTCGGCGACTGGACCATCACGCTGACGGCGCCAGCCGATCTGCAGCAGGATGTGCATCTCTACATCGGCCGGATCAAGCCGGCTCTGGGTTTCCCCCTGCGCACAGCCCAGTCCACCTTCGTCATCGAGGGGCCTGCCGGCGCTGACGGTGCCTTGGGGGCAGGCACTTTGCAAGGGCTGGCCACCGCACAGGGCGTGGTTCGTGTGGGCGGCGTTGTCGGTGTGCAGGCCCGCGCTGGTGCCAAGCCGGGGGACGGCCCTCCGAAGGCCCGGTACAGCGCGCGCGGGCCGTCGCGCAACGGCGCGGTGCCGGGGCCCGATCTGCAGGTGCGGACAGACGATGGCGCGGTGCTGCAGGGCCGGCGCAGCATCGGCAACCGGTCCGGGGTGTCGTTCCGCATGGACGGCACCAGCGTGGGCGCGCCCTTGGCCGCCAGACTGGACCGCAGCGTGACGGGCCGATCGCTGCCCGCAAGCTCGGACGGCAAGGTTTTGCTCGACCCCTTCGACGCCTGACAAATCCGCTGGCGCAAAGCGCAGGTGCAGCGCCAGAATGTGGCCACCCCCCTCCAGGAGACCCTGATGAGCAAGCGCCACGGAACGCCTATCTGGTACGAACTGCTGAGCCAAGACCCCCAGGCGGCGCGCCGCTTTTATGGGACCGTTGTGGGCTGGAACATCGACGAATCACCGCCGCCCGACATGACGATGGACTACCGCATGGTCGCCGCGGCTGACGGCCTGGTCGGCGGCGTTTTCACCCTGAGCGCCGAGATGCGCCAGAACGGCGCGCAGCCGTGCTGGCTGATGTACATCGGCGTGGACGATGTCGACGCCAGCGTGGCGGCCATCGGCGCCAGCGGCGGCAGCGTGATGGTGCCGGCTTTCGACATCCCGGACGTCGGACGCATGGCCATGCTGACCGACCCCCAGGGCGCCGCGTTCTACGTGATGCGCGGCACCAGCGACGACGAAAGCACGGCCTGCAATCCCGACCTGCCCGGCCACGGCGCCTGGCACGAACTGCACGCCACCGACGGCCCGAAGGCCACGGCCTTCTACATGGCGCAATTCGGCTGGACCTTGTCCACCGCGATGGACATGGGGCCGATGGGCGTTTACCAACTCTTCAACATCGGCGAGCGCAACCTGGGCGGCATCATGAGCGACGCCCAGTTCCCCCGCCCCGCCTGGCTGGTCTACTTCCGCGTCGACGGCATCGAACGCGCAGCGGCCCGCATCGTCGAGGCCGGCGGCAAGGTCGTCAACGGCCCGATGGAAGTGCCCGGCGGCGGCTGGATCGTGGCCGGCCTGGACACCGAAGGCGCGATGTTCGCGCTGACCGGCACCCGCTAGCGCGCACGTTTCGAACCCGCAGATCGAAAACTGGGGCGTTGAAGGCCAGGGCCAGCCCAGGCCGACAGGTGGCGTGAGAATGGCCACCCCGCAACCCCACACCAGGCCCCAGACATGCTGAAGTTCTACTACTCGCTCGCGCCCAACCCGATGAAGGTCGCCCTGTTCCTGGAAGAGGCGGGCCTGCCCTACGAGGCCATACCGGTCGACACCCGCAAGGGCGAACAACACGCGGCCGCTTTCACCGCGCTGAACCCGAATGCCAAGGTGCCGGTCATCGTCGACGGTGCGACCACCGTCTTCGACAGCAATGCCATTCTTCTGTACCTGGCCGACCAGTCGGGCCAGTTCCTGCCCGCCGCCGAAGACCGCGGCGCCCTGCTGTCTTGGTTGATGTTCGTGGCCTCGGGCATCGGCCCCTTCACCGGGCAGTGCGTGCACTTCAAGCACTACGCACCCGAGCCCGTGCCCTACGCGCTGAACCGCTACGACTTCGAAGCCTGGCGCCACTGGAAGATTCTGGACGCCCATCTGGCCGATAAGCCGTGGATGGTCAGCGGCCGCTACACCCTGCTGGACATGGCGGTGTGGGGCTGGGCGCGCGCGGTGCCCTTCGCGCTGGGGGCCGAGGCCTGGGCGCAACTGCCCAACGTGAAGCGCCTGCTTGACGCGGTGACCGAGCGCCCCGCCGCGCAACGTGCTGCCGCGCTGAAAGACCGGCATGCCTTCAAGGCCGAAATGGACGACGCGGCGCGCAGCGCCATGTTCCCGCAGAACGACAGGCTGAAGGGCTGATCAGGGCGGCAGGCTTCAGCGCGGATGGCCTGCGCCGCCTTACGCAACCAGCGCCGCTTTTCGCGACCCCGCAAGCTCGAACGCCAGGTCCAGTGTGTCGAGAAATTCTTTGACCTTGATCGGCTTGGTCAGGTAGCGGAAGAAGCCGGCGGCCAGGCCCTTTTCGATGTCATGCGGCATGGCGTTGGCGCTCAGGGCAATGACGGGTATGCGCGCCATCGCCGGGTCGGCGCGCAGCAGGCGCAGGGCTTCGATGCCGCTGATGCCGGGCAAGTTGATGTCCATCACGATCACTTCGGGCTGCGACAGGCGCGCCATCTCCACGCCCTGGATGCCGTTGGTGGCACTCAA
>JAYVBO010000560.1:0-5978 GCA_043750435.1 Betaproteobacteria bacterium
TCGGGCAACCACTTCTCGGTGACCATCCGCGGCAAGGGCAGCCATGCCGCCCTGCCCCACCTGGGCATAGACCCGGTGCCCATCGCCGCGCAACTGATCAACGGCTTCCAGACCATCATCACCCGCAACCGCCGGCCGCTGGAGCCGGGCGTGATCTCGGTGACCATGTTGAAAGCCGGCGAAGCGCTGAACGTGGTGCCCGATTTCTGCACCCTGAGTGGCACCGTGCGCACCTTCAGCTATGAACTGCTAGACCTGATCGAGCGGCGCATGCGCGAGATGTCCGAACACACTTGCGCGGCCTTTGGCGCGACCTGCGAATTCGAATTCAAACGCTATTACCCGCCGACCATCAACCACCCGGCCGAAACCGAATTCGTCCGCCAGGTGCTGAGCGACGTGGTGGGCGCGGCCAATGTGCAGGCCTTCGAGCCGACCATGGGTTCGGAAGATTTCAGCTTCTTCCTGCAAGCCAAACCGGGCTGCTATTTCGTCATCGGCAATGGCGACGGCGAACACCGCGAAGGCGGCCACGGCCTGGGGCCGTGCATGCTGCACAACCCCAGTTACGACTTCAACGACGACCTGATACCGCTGGGGGCGACGGCCTGGGTGCGCATCGCTGAACAGTGGTTGAACACCGCACGCTGAATCAGGGCGCGCCCACCACCAAATAGGCATTCACCGACCCACCGCTGGCCCGGCCCACGCCCACGAAGACCGGCCCGAAAGCGGTTTCGCCGCCCAGGTACAGGGCCACCGAATTCAACCAGCCCTGGCGCACCTGCAGCGTGTAGGGCTGGGCGATCTTGCCGACCTCCAGCGCCACGCCCAGGCGCATGTCGCCGCGCAGGCCCAGCGGGGCGCGGCCGATGATGCGTTCGGCGCGGATGTGAGCGTAGGCCGATTCGTCACCGATCAACTGCCCGCTGGCGTAGCCGGTGAGGTTGAGGAAACCGCCCAGCTTGGCCGCGTCGTACAGCGGCAGGTTGCCGCGCGGTGAACCGGTCCAGCTGGCGCGGGCGCCCAGCACCCAGTCGGCCACCGGCCAGGCCGCGCGGCCGTCCAGGCTGACGCGCGAATAGCCACTGCGGTCTGAGCTGTAGAAGGCCGCCTGCGCTGACCAACCGCTGCGCGGGAAGTACAGGCGGTCCAGCTGGTCCATGTCCAGACTCAGCAGCCAACCCCCGCTGGCCAGCGAGGGGGCACCGGCGAACAAGTCCACACCCGTGTCCAGCGCTTGGCTGGCGTGCATCTCGCGCCAACCGAAACGCAGCTGGCCCAGCAGGCTGAAGTTCCTGCCGGCGGTCAGGTCGAGGCGGCTGCGCGCCACCACGTATTCGGCAACCCGCTGGTCGTGGCGCCAGTAGTCGCTGCGCTCGCGCTTGTAGTCGGCTTGGGCGTCGACGAACCAGCGCTGTGCCGGGTCCACCGGCTGGTAAAGCTCGGCGCCCACGCCGCTGACGCTGCCCAGTTCACCGATCAGCAGCAACTCACCACCCAGCTTGTTCAACCACGTCTTCTGGTAGCCGGCGCGCAGCCGGTAGGTGCTGCCCTGGCTGAGGTTGCTGTCCAGTTGCAGGGCCAAGCGCAGGTAGTCGGGCCCCCAGCTTTTTTCCACCGGCGTGACACGCAAGATGTTCTTGCCCTGCTGCGACAGCACCGTGTAGTCCACCCTTTCGTAGCTGCCGTCGCCATAGGCGCGCAGCAGGTCGCGGTTCAGCGTGGCGGTGTCCATGGGCGCGCCGTCGCGCTGCGCCAGGTAGCGCATCACCACCGCCGGGTTGACGCGGGACAGGCCGGCGATTTCCACGCTGTCGATGCGCGGTATGGCGCGCTCGCGCACGGCGATGCGCTGGCGCCAGGCGGCGTATTGCGCCGGGCTCACGCTCAGCGCCGCGAGCTGCGGGGCCGCCGCTTCGGCGGCCTCGCGGCCGCGGTCGGCGGCGTCGGCATGGCGGTCGAAGGCACCAGCGGTGATGTCGCCCATCACGGGCTTGATGTACACGTCGCCGGGCTTCAGCGTGGCCAGCGAGGCGCTGACGTTCTGCTCGGTCAGCAGCACCACCATTTGCGCGGTGACACTCAACAGGCCATTGACCTGCTCGGGCGGCAGCGGCGGCGAACCGACGTTGACGGCGATGACCACCTCGGCGCCGCAGCGCTCGCGCACCTCGCGGATGGGCACGTTGTCGACCAGGCCGCCGTCCACCAGCTTGCGGCCACGGTATTCCAGTGGCGCCATCAGGCCGGGCACGCTCATGCTGGCGCGCATGGCCAGGGTCAGGCTGCCGTCGCGAAAGACCACGCGTTCGCCGGTGCCGATGTCGGTGGCAACGATGGACACCGGCAGTGGCAGTTGCTGCAATTCGCGCTCGCCGGTGTCGGCGCGCACCAGGTGGTTGAAGAAGAGCTTGATCTTCTGCCCCGACACCACGCCCGGTTGACCGACGGCGCCGCCGGCCAGCAGGCCGGTTTCGCTGCCCGGCAGAAAGCGCTGCGACAGGCGCTTGTTGCGGAAGTTCAGCTCGGTGTAGTCGGGGTTGTCATCGAACATGTCCACCCAGTCGGCCTTGCCGATTTCGCTGCGCATGGCCGCCGGCGACAAGCCCGCCGCCCAGGCCCCGGCCACCAGCGCACCCATGCTGGTGCCGGCCACGCAGTCCACCGGTATGCGCAATTTCTCCAGCACTTCCAGCACGCCGATGTGGGCCGCGCCGCGCGCACCGCCGCCACCCAGAACCAGTCCCACCTTGGGGCGGCCTGCCACGGGGGCCGTGGCCGCAGTGGCCGCAGTGGCCGTACAGACGATGAGCAACCAACCGAGACGCAGGGTGAGGGTCATGCGTCGATTCTGCACAGCGCCACGCTGCCTATGATCCCCGCATGGGAGACACCAACAAGACCGAAGACTTCATCACCCGCTGGTCACTGGCATCGGGTTCCGAGCGGGCCAACTGTCAACTTTTCGTGACCGAGCTTTGCGCCGCGCTGGACCTGCCCCAGCCCGACCCGGCCCGCGACGACACGCGCGACAACGCCTACGTGTTCGAGCGCCGTGTGACCTTCGCCCATGGTGATGGTTCGCAAAGTGCCGGCTACATCGACTGCTACCGCCGTGGCACCTTTGTGCTGGAAGCCAAGAAGATCAAGGCGGGCCCCGCGACCAAGGGCTTCGACGACGCCTTGATGCGCGCCCGCAATCAGGCCGAAGGCTATGCCCGCGCACTGCCGGCCAGCGAAGGCCGACCGCCCTTCCTGCTGGTGGTGGACGTGGGCCATGTGCTGGAGCTGTACGCCGAGTTCACGCGCAGCGGTGCCACCTACACGCCCTTCCCCGACGCCCGCAGCCACCGCCTGAAGCTGGCCGACCTGCGCAACCCCAGCACACGCGAGCGGCTGCGCCTGCTGTGGCAAGACCCGATGGCGCTGGACCCGGCGCGCGCCAGTGCCAAGGTCACGCGCGAAGTGGCGGCCAAGCTGGCCACGCTGGCGCGCGACCTGGAAGACGCCGGCAACCCCGCGCAGGCTGTGGCCGCCTTCCTGACGCGCTGCCTGTTCTGCATGTTTGCCGAAGACGTGGAACTGCTGCCCAAGGCTGCCGACGGCCAGGGCGCTTTCGTCAGCCTGCTGCAGCGCTGGGCCGACGAGCCCACCACGCTGCGCCACATGCTGCGCGCCCTGTGGGCCGACATGGACCGCGGCGGCTTCAGTGCCGCGCTGGCCCACCCGCTGCTGCGCTTCAACGGCAAGCTGTTCAAGGGCAGCGCGGCCGACGACTTCGTGCTGCCGCTGGCCCGCCGCCACATCGACGGCCTGCTGGACGCAGCCCACAGCAACTGGCGCGAAGTGGAACCCGCCATCTTCGGCACCCTGCTGGAGCGCGCGCTGGACACCACCGAACGCCACGCTCTGGGCGCGCACTACACGCCGCGCGCCTACGTCGAACGCCTGGTGCTGCCCACCGTGGTGGAACCATTGCGCGCCGACTGGGCCGACGCTCAAGCCGCCGCGTTGGTGCTGGCCAAGGAAGCCGACACGCTGGAAGGCAAGAAGCGCAGCGACAAGCTGGCCGAGGCCCGCGCCGAGATCAGGCGCTTCCACCACCGCCTGTGCACGACGCGCGTGCTGGACCCGGCCTGCGGCAGCGGCAACTTTCTGTACGTGACGCTGGAACACATGAAGCGACTGGAAGGCGAGGTGCACAACCAGTTGGAGGCCTTGGGCGAAACGCAGGCGCGCCTGGGCTTCGAAGGTGAGACGGTGACGCCGCAGCAACTGCTGGGCATTGAGATCAACGAGCGCGCGGCGGGCTTGGCCGAACTGGTGCTGTGGATAGGCTACCTGCAATGGCACATCCGCACCTTTGGCAATGCCAGCGTGGCCGAGCCGGTGATCCACGACTACGGCAACATCCAGCACCGCGACGCCGTGCTGGCCTGCGACGGCCAGGAGCCGATGCGCGACGCGGCCGGCCAGCTGGTGCAACGCTGGGACGGCAAGACCTTCAAGGTGCACCCGGTGACGGGCGAGAAGGTGCCGGACGAGACGGCCCTGGTGGTGCAGTGGCGCTACCTGAACCCACGCGCGGCTGAGTGGCCGGCGGCCGATTTCATCGTGGGGAATCCGCCGTTCATTGGGAAGTTGAAGATGCGAGAGGCTTTGGGCGACGGCTATGTCGAGGCGCTGCGCAGCGTCTGGACGCAAACGCCTGACAGCGCCGACTTCGTCATGTACTGGTGGGAGCACGCCGCGCAACAGACCCGCACGGCGCAGAGCCGCCGCTTCGGATTCATCACCACGAACAGCATCACCATGACGTTCAACCGCCGGGTGGTTGAGCGTCATCTCTCGGCCTCGCCACCGCTGAATCTCTGCATGGCGATTCCGGATCATCCCTGGGTGGACAGCGCCAGCGGCGCGGCTGTGCGCATCGCGATGACCGTGGGCAGCGCTGAGCCCGTGAGTTCGCGCCTTCAACGGGTCATTGCCGAACGACCCGGTTCGAACGATGAAGTCATCGTCACGCTGGATCAAGCCGAAGGGCTCATCAACGCCGACTTGACGATCGGCGCCGACGTCGCCAGCGCGAAGCCGCTTCAAGCCGGCGTAGGGCTTTCTCACATGGGCGTCATCGTCGTGGGGGCTGGCTTCGTGGTCGAACCCGATGACACGTTGTTGCAGACAGAGCCCGGCCCCATCAAGCGCTACATGAACGGCCGTGACCTGACCCAAGTCTCGCGCGGCGTGTCGATCATCGACTTCGCCGGGCTGACCGAGGAGCAGGTGCGGGCCAGGTTTCCCAATTGCTATCAACGCGTCGTTGACCGCGTCAAACCCGAGCGCGCGGTTAGCAACGACAAGTACCTTCGCGAAAACTGGTGGCTGTTCCGTCGAACGAACCGACAGCTGCGGTCGGGCCTTGCAGGTTTGAAGCGCTACATCGGCACCACCGAGACTGCGAAGCACCGCGTGTTTTCTTTCATCGACGGCGACGTGCTGCCTGACCAGAAAATCCGTGTCATCACCGTCGATGACGCGGCGCTCCTGGGCATGCTCTCTTCCAGTTTTCATGTCGCCTGGGCACTCGCCGCCGGTGGAACGCTTGAGGACAGGCCGGTCTACAACAACACGACCTGCTTCGAGCCCTTCCCCTTCCCCAGCACCGACACCGGCCTAACCCCCAACCTGACCACCCACATCTGCGCCCTGGCCGAGCAACTTGACGCCCACCGCAAGACGCAGCAAGCCGCGCACCCCGACCTGACGCTTACCGGCATGTACAACGTGCTGGAGAAATTGCGCACCGGCGAGGCGCTGAACGCCAAAGAAAAACTCATCCACAGCCAAGGCCTGGTGTCCGTGCTGAAGTGCCTGCACGACGACCTGGACGCCGCTGTGCTGGCCGCCTATGGCTGGTCTGACCTTCAAAGCGCACTGACCGAACACACCAAACCCGAAGCCCGTGCAGCGGCGGT
>JAYVBO010000561.1:0-2559 GCA_043750435.1 Betaproteobacteria bacterium
GCGTGGATGCGTCCACCGTGGCTGCGCACAATCGCGTCGCAGATGGCCAGGCCCAGGCCGCTGCCGCCTTGGTGGCGGGTGCGTGCGGCGTCGGCCCGGAACAAGGGCTCGAACAAGCGCGGCAAATCAGCCGCCGGCACGTCGGGCGCACTGTCGTCGATGACGATGCAGACCTGTTCGCCGTGGCGCTCCAGCGCCAGCACGACGCGGCCCGGCGCGTCGGTGTAGCGCAGGCTGTTTTCCAGCACATTGCCCAGCAGTTGTTCGATGCGCCGGCTGTCCCAGCGCACCGGCAGCGGGGCCTCAATTTCGATCTCGACACTCAACTGCAGGCCCTTGTCGGCGGCGCGAGCCTCCAGGCGCGGAACCAGTTGGCGGATGAAAGCAGCCGCGTCGAATTCAGCAAAGGTGCAGGGCAGCGCCTGCAGGTCAGACAAGGCCAGCAGGTGCAGGTCATCGACCAGCTTGCTCAGGTGCAGGGCGTCTTCGCGCAGCGAGACGATGGCCGTGGCGTTCAGTGGCCCAACGCCGCGCCGCCCAGCGCGCACTGATCACGGCCAGCAACAGCAGCGCGGCGGCCACAGCCAGGATGCCCAGGTATTGCGAACGCAAGAAGCGCGTTTCCACCGCGTCGGGCACGCGCGCGCCGGGACGCAGGCGGGCCAGCGCGATGACCTCGCCCTGCAGCGTGATGGGTCTGTCGATGAAGGGGCCTGCGGCGACGTCCAACGGTCGACCCGGGCCAGCCAACAGCGCTTGCCCATCGACACCGACCACCGACACGCGGGCCCCGAAGCCGTCGGCGCCACCGGGGGGCAGCACGCCCGGTGGCGGGCCGTATCCGCCCGGTCCGCCCGGTCCACCCGGTCGGCCAAGTCGCCCGCCAGGTCCACCCGGCCGCAGGCCTGCGCCGCCGGGCTCGGGCAAGCCGCGCGCCACCAAGCCCTGCTGTTGCGCGTAACGGTCCAGCAGGTCGTGCATGCGCGTGTTTTGCCGCAAGGCGCTGAGGCTGCCCGCCTCAGCGGCAGCCTCGGTCACCAGGGCCGCGAACTGCTCCAACCGCTCGACGTCGCGGCTTTCCATGAAGTCCGCAAAGCCGTTTCTCAGGTTCCAGGCCATCACGCCGCCCATGGCCAACACGGCCAGCAGCACGGCGGACAGCAACAGCAGGGTGAGGGTGTGGACGAGGCGCAGGCGCATGGGTGGCGGTCAGTAGACCTGCCAATTGTGGAGAGACTGTAGAGCCGCGCCCGCAATGTCTCCACACTCGGCGGGCAAACTCGGTTGCATCGTCGGCAAGGACCGACCACAGCCCGAGGAACCACCCCATGAAGACCCTGGACACCACGAAGTTCCATGAGGATTCCATGACCCCGCACCGCCCGACACACGCCCGCGCCTACAACAGCTCGGCCTCGGTGATGCTGACCAGCACCGCCAGCTGGACCTGCGGCAGCACCTCGCGCGTGCTGGCGGCCAACGGCGTGCCCGACCACGCCGTGGGCACCTTCCCGAACGCCGGCAACCCCAACACCATTGCCGCCATCACGGTGGCCGCCACCTACACGCTGAGCCCCAGCTACACCGGCACCAAGACCACCCTGGGCGGGCCGGCCGGCGTGACCGGCTACGTGCTGAACGGCTTGAAGATCGACGCCGGCACGGCCGGCTCGTGCAACAACTCGGGCAGCAGTTGCAGCCTGATCGACAACAGTGGCGGCTGGAGCATCGAGGCCCTGGGCCAGTCCAGCTTCAACTTCGGCACTGACGCCAACAACGCCCACGTGCAGCCGGGCGGCAGCTACCAACTGGTGACCACCGCCAACAGCAGCCGTCCATCGACCACCACCTATGCTCTGGGCACCTTTGCGCAAAACTGGCAGTACGTGGCCGGCTCGGGTGACCTGGACGAATGCAACGGCCGCACCGGCGTGACGCCGGAATTCCCCAACGGCATCTACCACTACTACGCCACCGACACCTACCCCTTCTTGCAGCGCTGCGTGAAGGGCGCGGTGACCGCGACGGGGCCATGAGCGTGAACGGCACAGCGGCTCTGCGCCGGCTGATGGGGGCTGCCGTGCTCGCCCTCGCGGCGGCGGCGCCCGCGCAGGCCCACCTGATGGTGGCGCAACGCGGCACGCTGAACATCGTGGGCGATGGCGCCTTCATGGTGCTGTCGCTGCCGGTGTCAGCCATCGCTGGCATCGACGACGACGGCGACGGCAAGCTGTCGCCGGCGGAATTCAGCGCCCACCGCGCGACCATCGCGGACGCCGTGAACCGCAAGGTGCAACTGCTGGACGCGCAGGGCGCGCGCCCACTCGAAGGCCTGATGATGTCGCTGGCGCTGTCGGACGAGGCGCCGACCTTGCCGGTGACGCAACTGGTCGTGCTGGGTCGATATGCCTTGGCAAACGTCGACCAGCCTCTGCGCTTTGAGAACCGGCTGTTTGGCAAGACGGCGGCCGAGCAGACCTTCCAGATCACGGTGACGAAGGCTTCGAACGCCCAGCGCCAGTTGCTGGTGCTGACCCCCCAACAGCCGGCACGGGGCTT
>JAYVBO010000562.1:0-2558 GCA_043750435.1 Betaproteobacteria bacterium
CTGCGCGTTGCGCTGCAACGCGGCAGCGCGCGCCCGCAGCTCACGCTGAAGAGCGCGGCCGACTGGCCCGACTTCAACCGCGTGCTGGCCACGCTGGCCGCCGACGCGCCGCGCGGCGAACTGCCGCGCGCCTTCATCGGGCAGCAGAACTACTGGACGCTGGTGGGCGTTGACGGCGGCGGCCAGCGCAGCGCACTGATCAGCGAAGACGGCGCGCTGGAAGTCGGCCGCGGCGGCTACAGCCTTGAACCCGCCGTGCAGCTGGAAGACGGCACCCGCGTCACCTGGGCCGATGTCGAACGCACGCACCCGCTGCGCGAAGGCCGCCTGCCGATGCCCGCGGTGCACTGGCAGCAAGCAGCCTTCACGCTCGACGTCGAAGCCGCCGCCGACGGCCCGCGCGACGCGCCGACGCTGCTGGGCCGCTACACGCTGCACAACCGCAGCACGCGGGTGCAGCGCCTGACGCTGCTGCTGGCGCTGCGCCCCTGGCAGGTCAACCCGCCGCAGCAGTTCCTGGCCACCCCAGGCGGCGCCAGCGCTGTGCAGGCCTTGCGCTGGGACGGACAGGGCCTGGCCGTCAACGACCGGCCGCCACTGCGCTTCACGGTGCCGCCACAGGCCGTCGCTGCCCTGCCCTTCGACGGCGGCCTCGGCCTGGCGGCGTTGCAGGCCGCGGCGCGGCCGGCGACGGCGCCGTTGGCGCTGCGCGATCCGCAGGCCCATGCTTCGGCGCTGCTGCAGTGGTCGGTCACGCTGGCGCCGGGCGCCTCGCACACGGTGGGCCTGGTCGCGCCGCTGGGCGCCGCGACCAGCACCGTTGCCACGCCCGAACAGTTGCAGGCCCGCTTCGACGCCGCCGCCGCGCAATGGCGCGAACGCCTCTCGCATGTCACGCTGCAGCTGCCCGGCGACGGCCAGCGCATCGCCGACACGCTGGCCACCTCGCTGGCGCACATCCTGATGTCGCGCGACGGCCCGGCGCTGCAGCCCGGCACGCGCAGCTATGCGCGCAGCTGGATACGCGACGGCGCGATGATGGTCGCCGGCCTGCTGCGCCTGGGCGAGGTCGACGCGGCCCGCGAATTCACCGACTGGTTTTCGGCCCGGGTCTTCGCCAGCGGCAAGGTGCCCTGCTGCGTGGACCAGCGCGGCGCCGACCCGGTGGTGGAAAACGACAGCCAAGGCCAGTACCTCTACGCCGTGGCCGAGGTGCTGCGCCACACCGGCGACGCCGCCTGGGCAGCGAAGCACTGGCCCACCGTGCAGCGCGTGGTGGTCTGGATGGAAGCCTTGCGCCAGAGCGAACGCACAGCCGCCAACCGCGCGCCCGAGCGCACCAACCGCTTCGGCCTGATGCCGCCTTCGATCAGCCACGAGGGCTACAGCGACAAGCCGGCTTATTCGTACTGGGACGACTTCTGGGCGCTGCGCGGCTACAAGGACGCGGTGCTGCTCGCCGAAAGCGGCGGCCACGCCGAAGAGGCCGCGCGCTGGGCCGGCTGGCGCGACGAATTCGAGCGTGAACTGGCCGCGTCCATCGAGGCCACGGGGCAGCGCTACGGCATCCCTTACATCGCCGGCGCCGCCGACCGCGGCGACTTCGACGCCACCTCGACGACGGTGGCGCTGAACCCGGCCCAGGCCGCGGTGCCGCGCGCGCGGATCGACGCCACCTTCGAGCGCTACTGGGTCGAGATGAAGGCGCGCACGGAAGCCATGAAGACAGGCCGGCGCGCCTGGAAGGACTACACCCCCTACGAGCTGCGCACCGTGGGCGCACTGGCACGCCTGGGCCAGCCGGCGCGCGCCCACGCCATGCTCGACTTCTTCTTCAAGGACCAGCGCCCGGCAGGCTGGAACCAGTGGGCCGAGGTGGTGTTGCCCGATGCCCGCGAAGTGCGCTTCCTGGGCGACATGCCGCACGCCTGGGTCTCGTCGGACTACATCCGCAGCGCACTCGACCTGCTGGCCTACGGCGACGAACGCGAGCGCTCGCTGGTGCTCGGCGCCGGCCTGAAGGCGGCCTGGCTGCAGCAGGGCGACGTGGTGCTACGCGGGCTGTCCACGCCCTACGGCCGGCTGGATTGGTCGCTGCGGCGCACGGCCACAGGCTGGCAGCTGGATCTGCCCTTGAAAATGAAGGGCCTGGCCGGGGGCGCCCGCCTGCGCTGGCCCGAAGACCTGCCGCTGCCGCGCGCGCTGCTCCAGGGCCGCCCGCTGGCCTGGCAGGGCCGTGAACTTCCGCTGCCGGCGCCGCCGCTGCGCGTCGAACTGGAACACGAATGAAGCACCCGCCCCACCCACTCACCCGCCGCGCCTGGCCCGCGGCGCCCCTGCTGATGACCGCCTGCACCCACACCCCTGCCGCCCCGCGCGAAGAGGCCGTCACGCTGCCGCTGCCCGGCGTGAAGCGGCCGCTGCGCGCCTGGATGCACCTGCCGCGCGGCTACGGCGACGATCAGCGCGACTGGCCGCTGGTCGTCTTCCTGCACGGCTCGGGCGAGCGCGGCAGCGACCTCGCACGCGTCAAGTTCAACGGCCCGCCCAAGCTGGCG
>JAYVBO010000563.1:0-5966 GCA_043750435.1 Betaproteobacteria bacterium
CGGTGGCCGCCGCCGGCACGGGCGCCACGGCAACCGGCGGCGCGGCGGGCGCTGCGGCAGGCGCCGAGGCCGCCGCCGGCGGCGCGGTCACCGCACCCGAAGCCGCAGCACCGTGGTTGCCAGCCTTGCCGCTGAGCGGCGCATTGGGGTCCCAGCTGCGGTTGCGTTCGGTCTCGGCGGTGTCTTGCTCGGCCGTGCGCTGCGGCACCTTGTTGACGAAGAGATTCGGCGCTTTGGTGATGTACAGCGCCACGCCCAGCGCCACCGCCAGGCCGATCAGCAAACCGGCCACCAGGCCCATCACAAAGCCGCCGCCCTGCTGTTTCGCCGACGCCTTCGCCGACGGCCGGCCCGCGTCGTTTTTGCCGCTCTTGTTGCTGAGGGTGAGGGTCTTCATGCCGATACCGCCGTGGTTGTGCTTCCTGCAGCGTCATCGGCCGGCGCGGCCTCGCGCGCCATCGCCTCGGGTGCTGACACGCCCAGCACGCCCAGCGCGTTGCGCAGCACCTGCGCGGTGGCCGCCAGCAGGGCCATGCGGGCCTGCGCCAGCGCCGGGTCATCGACCAGGAAGCGCTCGGCGGCGTAATAGCTGTGGAAGGCCGCCGACAGGTCGCGCAGGTAGAAGGCCACGTCGTGCGGCGCCAGTTCGCTGGCCGCGCGGGTCAGCATCTCGGGGTATTCAGCCAGCTTCAGCATCAGCGCGGCTTCGGTCGGCGCCAGCAGCCGCGACAGGTCGGCCGCCGCGTACTCCTGGCTGCCCACGTCCTTTGCCAGCACCGAGCAGATGCGCGCATGCGCGTACTGCACGTAGAAGACCGGGTTCTCGTCATTGGCCTTCAGCGCCAGGTCGACGTCGAAGATGAATTCGGTGTCGGCCTTGCGGCTGATGAGGAAGAAGCGCACGGCGTCGCGGCTGGTCCATTCGATCAGGTCGCGCAGGGTGACATAGCTGCCGGCGCGCTTGGAGATCTTCACCTCTTCGCCGCCCTTCATCACCGTGACCATCTTGTGCAGCACGTAGTCGGGGTAGCCCGGCGGGATGCCCACGCCGGCCGCCTGCAGGCCGGCGCGCACGCGGGCGATGGTGCCGTGGTGGTCGCTGCCCTGCACGTTCACCACCTTGCTGTAGCCGCGTTCCCACTTGTTGATGTGGTACGCGACATCGGGCAAAAAGTAGGTGTAGCTGCCGTCGCCCTTGCGCATGACCCGGTCTTTGTCGTCGCCGTAGTCGGTGGTGCGCAGCCACAGCGCGCCGCCGTCTTCGAAGGTCTTGCCCGAGGCCACCAGGCGTTGCACGGTGTCGGCCACGCGGCCGTCGGTGTACAGGCTGGATTCCAGGAAGTAGTGGTCGAAGCGCACATCAAAGGCGCGCAGGTCCAGGTCCTGTTCGTGGCGCAGATAGGCCACCGCGAACTGGCGGATGCTGTCCAGGTCTTCGGGGTCGCCACTGGCGGTGTAGGCGCGGTCGTCGGCGTGCACGGTGGCGCGGGCCAGGAAGCCGGCGGCGATGTCGGCGATGTAGTCGCCGTTGTAGGCCGATTCGGGCCAGGCGGCGTCGCCGGGCTTCAGGCCCTTCAGGCGGGCCTGGGTTGAATTCGCCAGCGTGGTGATCTGCACGCCAGCGTCGTTGTAATAGAACTCGCGCGTGACATCGCGGCCCTGGGTCTCGAACAGGCGGCAGATCGAGTCGCCCAAAGCGCCTTGGCGGCCGTGGCCCACGTGCAGCGGGCCGGTGGGGTTGGCCGAGACGAATTCGACCATCACGCGCTGGCCGTTGGCCGGCTGGCGGCCGAAGGCAGCACGCTGGGCCAGCACCTCGACCACCACGGCCTGCTTGGCGGCCGGCGCCAGGCGCAGGTTGATGAAGCCCGGCCCGGCAATTTCCAGAGCCTGCACCCAGCGCTGCACAGCCGGTTGCGCGTTCAGCGCCGCCACCAGCAGGCCGGCCATTTCGCGCGGGTTCTTCTTCAGCAACTTGGCCAGCGGCATGGCCGCCGTGATGGCCAGGTCGCCGTGCGCGGCCTGTTTGGGTGACTCAAAGGCGGCGGCGGGCGCCATCACGCTGCCATCGCCACCGTCACCGGCCAGCTCGGTCACCACTGCCTGCAGGGCCGTTTGCAGGGCCGCAGACAAGTCTTGTTTCACTTGGATCATCTTGAGATTCTACTTTTGGGCTCCGCCGCCTCAGGCCACCCCGAGGCCGGCCGATAACCGGGCAGAGCAGACGCCGCCCACCTGGGGCGTCCAACCCATGCCCGACCCGTGCCCGCCAACACCGGCGAGCGGAACGGCCTGGGCGAGCGACACCGACATGCCCCTGACCCCTATCGCCCACTCAGACCCCGAACCGATCTTGCCGGCGCTGCCGGCCATGATTGGCAAGTACCGCGTCAAGGCCAAGCTGGGCGAAGGCTCGACCAGCGAGGTCTTCCTCGCCTGGGATCCTTTCCGCGGACACGACGTGGCCATCAAGCGCGTCCGCGCCGGCTTGCTGGCTGAGTCACGCGAAGCCCATTTCCAGCAGCGCTTCTTCGCCGCTGAAGCCGCGCAGGTGGGCCGCCTGCACCACCCCAATGTGGTCGAAATTCTCGACGCCGTGCCCGACGGCGACGCGTCTTACCTGGTGATGGAAGTGGTCGAAGGCGTGACGCTGCGGCGCTTTTGCCGCGCCGACAACCTGCTGCCCATGGCGCAGATTCTGGAAGTCGGCTTCAAGTGCGCGATGGCGCTGAGCTACTGCTACCGCCAGGGCCTGATCCACCGCGACGTGAAGCCGGCCAACCTGCTGGTGAGGATGGACGGCGACCAGATCGCCGAGGTCAAGCTGACCGACTTCGGCAGCGTCTTCAACATGGCCGCCGAACACACGCAGATCTACCGCGTCGGTTCGCTGGCCTATATGTCGCCCGAGCAGCTGGACGGCGACGCGCTGGACTGCCGCGCCGACATGTATTCGCTGGGCGCCGTGCTCTACCACCTGATCGCCGGCCGCCCGCCCTACGACGCGCTGCACCAGCAGGCCATCGTGCAGCAGATATTCCGCAGCACGCCACCGCCCTTGTCGGCGCTGCGCGAGGGCGTGCCGGTCAATCTGCAGGCGCTGATCGAAAGCTGCCTGGCCAAGGACCGCAAGCTGCGACCCGCCAGCTGGGACGAGTTCGCGCAGACGCTGTCGGCGCTGAGCGCCAACGACCAGGTGCTGCGCGGGCCGCTGCAAGAGGTGCTGGATTCTGAGCGCTACACACTGCTGCGCTCGCTGGCCTTTTTCTGCGACTTCGGCGACGTCGAATTGTGGGAAGTGGTGCGGCGCGGCTGCTGGCAGCGCCATGCCTATGGCCACGCGCTGTTCCGCAAGGGTGAGGAAGGCAAAGCCTTCCACATCGTCACCCAGGGCCAGGTCGAGGTCTACCGCGACGGCAAGTCGGTGGCTTCGCTGAGCGCGGGGGCTTCGGTGGGCGAAATGGCTTACCTGGCGCCCAGCCCGGATTTGCGCCTGCACACCGTCGACATCCTGGTGGCGCAGCAAGCCACCACGCTGGCCTTCACGCCCGACAGCATGGCGCTGCTGTCGCTGCCCACGCGTTCGCTGTTCGACAAGGCCTTCATCGGCGTGCTGGTGCGCCGTCTGCATGCAGCCCATGAGGCCATGGCGCACCCGCGACGCATCCTTTAGTCGAGCAAATACCGGCCCGGTCATCGCGTTGCGACTTTCGCGCGTTCAGGGGTAGCGACAGGGCTCGAAAGTCTGTTGAAATTCGCGCCGGCGCATTGCCACCCCACCCCCGACGAGGAGCCTCCATGAAGAAGACCCTGTTGACCGCCCTGATCACTGCCTGCAGCCTGTTTGCCAGCCACGCCTACGCCGCCGACGACTGCGAGGCCAAGGCCATCGACAAGAACGGCAAGGCCCTGGCGGGCGCCGCCAAGACCAGCTTCATGAAGAAGTGTGGCGCCAGTGCAGGCGGCGACGCTTGCGAAGCCAAGGCCGTGGACAAGAACGGCAAGGCCCTGGCCGGTGCGGCCAAAACCAGTTCGATCAAGAAGTGCACGGCCGACATGGCCGCAGCCAAGAAATAGATTGGCCAACCCCCGGAGCGCCTTCGGCGCTGCCCCTCAAGGGGGCAACCCCAGCGGCCCGGCAAAGCCGGTTCCGCGGCGTTTGCTTGAGGGGATCAAGCCGCTTCGCTGCTGATCGCGCCGCCCGCCGTGGCGCCGCCCGACCAATACGTCGGCTCGCCGAAACGTTGCTTGATGAAGTCGATCCACAAGCGCACCCGCAGCGGCAAATGCTTGCGCTGTGCGAACACCGCGTAGACGCCATTGGGCGGTGCCGCATGGTCTTGCAGCACTTCAAGCAGGCGGCCGCTGGCGATGTCACCCTCAACTTCCCAGGTGCTGCGCCACGCGATGCCCAAGCCCTGCAAGCACCACTTGTGCAGCACCTGGCCGTCGCTGCAGTCCAGCCGGCCGCTGGGCCGCATGTGCGTCAGTTCGCCGTCGGCCATGAAGGCCCAGCCGCGCGTCTGGCTGGCGTCGCTGCTCAGCGTCAGGCAGGCGTGGCGCGCCAGGTCGGCCGGGCTGGCCGGGGTGCCGGCGCGGGCCAGGTAGCCGGGCGCGGCCACGCACAGGCGGCGGTTGTCGGCCAGACGCACGCTGACCAGGTTGGAATCGGGCATTTCGCCGACGCGCACGGCGCAGTCGTAGCCCTCGTTGACGATGTCCACCACGCGGTCGGACAGGTTCAGGCTGAGGCTGACATCGGGGTGCGCCGCCATGAAGCCCGGCACCAGCGGCGCCACATGGCGGCGGCCGAAACCGGCCGGCGCCGTGACGCGCAAATGGCCGCTGGCCTTGACGCCACCGGCGCTGACGCTGGCCTCGGCGCTGGCCAGGTCGGCCAGCAGGCGCTGGCAGTCTTCCAGGTAGGCGCTGCCTTCATGGGTCAGCGTGATGCGCCGCGTGGTGCGCAGCAGCAGCTTCACGCCCAGGCGCTCTTCCAGGCCGTCGATGCGCCGGCCGATGACCGCCGGCGCCACGCCCTCGGCCAGGGCCGAGGCCGTCAGGCTGCCTTTGGTGGCCACCGCGACAAAGGATTCGATCTGCTTGAGCCGGTCCATGCGTTTCATTATGCCTATTCAACGCACAAATGAATCCCGTTTTGCCCGGTTAATGGCGCATACGGGTATCGAATAAAATCAAACGATGGAAATTCGAGCCATCCTTTTCGACGCCTATGGCACGCTGTTCGACGTCTACAGCGTCGGGCAACTGGCCGAACAGCTGTTCCCGCAACAAGGTGAGCGCCTGGCCCTGCTGTGGCGCGACAAGCAGATCGAATACACCCGCCTGGTGTCGATGAGCGGCACCGAGGCCGCGGCCCGTGATGCCGACGGCGGCAGCGCCTTCTACCGGCCGTTCTGGGACCTCACCCGCGCCGCCTTGCAGCATGCCGCCGAACGCCTGCAGTTGCCGCTGGACGGCGCGGCTGAAGAGCGCCTGATGGACGCTTACCGCCACCTCCGCGCCTTCCCCGAAAACCGCGACGTGCTGGTCGAACTGCAGCGGCGCGGCATCCCGACCGGCATCCTCAGCAATGGCGACCCCGGCATGCTGGGCGACGCCGTGCGCAGCGCGGGCTTTGCCGACCTGCTGACGCACATCATCAGCGTGCACCCGATACGGCGCTTCAAGACCGACCCGGCGGCCTACGCCCTGGGCACGGCCGCGCTGGGCCTGCCGGCGCGCGACATCCTCTTCGTCAGCAGCAACGGCTGGGACGCCATCGGCGCCACCTGGTTTGGCTACCGCACACTGTGGGTCAACCGCGCGGGCGCCCCGCTGGATGCACTGGGCACCACGCCCACGCACACCGGCCGCAGCCTGCGCGATGTGCTGCCGCTACTCGGCGGCGACACGCCCGGCGCGGCCGCTGCCGTCATCTGAATCCATCGCTCTTCAAGGACATA
>JAYVBO010000564.1:0-2554 GCA_043750435.1 Betaproteobacteria bacterium
CGCTCGCACGGCCTGCCGTCACCCCAGGCCTGCGGGCTGACGAAGTGGTTCTTCTACCCCGGCTACACCCCAGGCACCGGTGGCCTGCTGCGCGAGCCGCTGCTGATGGCACAACGCGACGCCTTCGACCGCCACGACTGGCTGGCGCAGCAGGGCCTGCACCTGCGGCCGGGCGAGCGCGTGGTCAGCCTGTTCTGCTACGACAACCCGCAGATCCCGGCCCTGCTGGACGCGCTGGCTGCCGAGCCCACGCTGCTGCTGCTGACGCCGGGCTTTGCCCAGCAGCAAGTCCATGCCCTGCTGCCGCCGGGCCGCGAACGCGGCGGCCTGCGCACCCACGCCCTGCCCTGGCTGAGCCAGCCCGGCTTTGACCACCTGCTGTGGGCCAGCGACCTGAATGTCGTGCGCGGTGAAGATTCACTGGTGCGCGCGCTGTGGGCCGGCGCGCCCTGCGTCTGGCAGATCTACCCGCAAGACGACGGCGTGCACGGCATCAAGCTGCAGGCCCTGCTGGACGCGATGCAGGCCACCCCGGCCGTGGCCGCGCTGTGGCGGGCCTGGAACGGGCTGCCCGGCGCAGCCTGGCCGGGGCTGCCGCCGCTGGCGCCCTGGGGGCAGGCCACGCTGGCTTTCCGCCAGGGCTTGCTGGCCCAGGACGACCTGGCCACCCAGCTGCGTGGCTTCGTGCGCAGCAAGCAAACCGCCCGCTGCTAGAATCATGGGCTTTGCGCCGCACGGACACCCCCGCGAGCGCGCACCATCGATCACCCCGACGATCAACCCAACGATCCACGCGATCTACGGAAACACGCCATGAAAACCGCCCAGGAAATCCGCGCCGGCAACGTCATCATGCACGCCAGCAACCCCATGGTCGTGCTCAAGACCGAATACAGCCGCGGTGGCCGCAATGCCGCCACCGTGCGCCTGAAGATGAAGAATCTGCTGAACGGTGGCGGTGCTGAAATCGTCTTCAAGGCCGACGACAAGATGGACCAGATCATCTTGGACAAGAAGGACTGCACCTACTCCTACTTCGCCGATCCCATGTACGCCTTCATGGACGCCGAGTACAACCAGTTCGAGGTCGAGTCCGAGAACATGGGCGACGCCATCAACTACCTGGAAGACGGCATGGCCGTTGAAGTGGTGTTCTACGACGGCAAGGCCATTTCGGTTGAACTGCCGACCACCGTGGTGCGCGAAATCGAGACCGACCCGGCCGTCAAGGGCGACACCTCGGGCAAAGTGCTGAAGCCGGCCAAGCTGGTCGGCACGGGCTTCGTCATCAGCGTGCCCATCTTCGTGGAAAACGGCGACAAGATCGAAATCGACACCCGCACCCACGAATACAAAAAACGCGTCTGAAGCCCCACGGCTGGCAGCGCACAGGCACCCGCGAGGGTGCCTTTTTTCTGGGCCCGTCACTTGGGCATCATCGACCCCATGAGCTTCGATTTCGACGCCGCCGTCACCGCCCCTTTCCGCATGCAGCCCGGCCTGCGCCGGCTGGCGCCGGGTGCAGCGCAACTCACGCCGCTGCCGCCGGGTTCGCGCCACCAGCGCGAAAAGCTGGCCGTGCTGTCGGCCTTCCACGCGCAGGCGCTGTGCGCCGTGCCCGGTTTCAACGCCACGCCCGCGCTGCACACGCTTTACGCCCACGCAGCCGCCGAGCAGCCGCAGGCCTGGTCCTGGGACGGCGTGCTGGCCGTGGCGCCGACACTGGGCGTGGCCGTCGATGAAGTCGGCCACATCGACCAACGCCAAGGCGGCGCCTTCGGCCTGGGCGACGAGATCGCGCGCTGCCTGCACGGCCTGCCCGCCGCCTGGCGCCTGCCCGGCCTGCTGAGCCTGGCTTTCGCCGAAGACTTTGCGGTGGTGGACGGCGCCACCGGCCGCATCCCCTGGCTGGCCGTGACACTGCCCAGCCACTGGGCGCCGGAAGCCAAACTGGGCCGCCATTTCACCGAGGTGCATGCCCCGGTGGCCGACAACGCCTTGCTGCTGAAATCCACCGAAGGCCTGCTGCGGGTGATCACCAGCGCCGAGCGTTGGGAGCGCTTCGTCTGGAACGTGACTGACCAACCCCGGCTGCACGCCCACCCGGCGCATGTCGACAGCGCCCGTTGGCAACACACACCCGCAGCGCAGGCCTGGTGGCGCACCGAGAGGCAAACCTTCATCCCGGTGCCGGGTGCGCAGCAGGCCGTCTTCACCATTGCCGTCGAGGTGCAAAGGCTGGCCGACGCCCTGCCCACGCCGCAGCACGCCGCGCGGCTGCACGCGGCCATCGCCACGATGAGTCCGGCGGTGCTGGCCTACCGCAACCTGGCGGACGTGCGCGAGCCCCTGCTGGACTGGCTGGCAGCGCGCGCGTGAAGACCGCGCCGATACGGCCGGCGCGCATCGCTTTCGGCGCCGGGCCCAACGCCGCGCCGCATGCGCTGGACTTCGACACCGATTACCCGACGGCCGAGGCCGGCTTGACGCGTGCGCGGCAGGTCTTCCTGCAGGGCACCGGCCTGCCCGCCCGCTGGGCCGGCCGCGCGCATTT
>JAYVBO010000565.1:0-2545 GCA_043750435.1 Betaproteobacteria bacterium
CCACCGCCTGGTCACCGTGCTGAAGGCCGACCGCATCGTGGTGCTGGACGGCGGGCAGATCGTCGACATCGGCAGCCACGACGAACTGGTGGCGCGCGACGGGCTTTATGCGCGGCTGGCGGCCATGCAGTTTGGGGTGCAGCCTGAGCCGGACACCTCGCTCCAAGTTCAAAGCCGCGCATAATTCATGCGCATGAACGATGGAGTGTGGCGATGCTGAATCCAACGAAAAGCCCCAAGCGTGCGGTCAATCTCAGTCTGAATGCCAAGGTGCTGGACCGTGCGCGGGAACTGGGCATGAACCTCTCGGCCACGGTGGATGGCTTGTTGGCCGAAGAGGTCAACAAACGCTACTGGCAGCAGTGGAATGCAGAGAACAAGGCAGCCATCGCGCACTACAACGCCCGCATCGAGCGCGAAGGTCTGCCTTTGGCGCGATACCGCACGTTCATGAAAGAAAGTTGATGGCGCGCTTCGATGTGTACGCCAACCCCGTGGCGGCCGAACGCAAGCACACGCCCTACTTTCTGGATGTTCAGAACGACTACATCGCTGACTTGGCGACGCGGGTCGTGATTCCGCTGCGTCGCGAGGCGTCTTTCGGCCCTCGCCCACAAAAGCTGAATCCGCTGGTTCAGGTTGGCATGGACGCCGTGGTGCTGGACACGGCCGCTATCGGTGCGGTCCCGCAGAGCGAATTGCGCAAAGCGGTGGGCGACTTGAACGCCGCACGCGCGGTGATTCAGGAATCCATGGACACCCTCTTCGGAGCCTATTGAAGTGACCCCAGCGATCAGCGCACACCACCCCTACGAAGACCTGATGCGCCACGTGGCCGAACTCGGCGTGGCCAAGGGCGACCGCACCGGCACCGGCACCACCAGCGTCTTCGGCCACCAGATGCGCTTCGACCTGAGCGCGGGCTTCCCGCTGGTCACCACCAAGAAGATCTTCTGGAAAGCCGTGGTGCTGGAACTGCTGTGGTTCCTGCGCGGCGACAGCAATGCGAAATGGCTGCAGGAGCGTGGCGTGACGATCTGGGACGAATGGGCCGCGCCCGACGGCGAATTGGGTCCGGTCTACGGCGTGCAATGGCGTTCCTGGCCGACACCCGGCGGTGGCCACATCGACCAGATCGCCGAGGTTGTGCAGCAGCTCAAGACCAACCCCGACAGCCGCCGCATCATCGTCAGCGCCTGGAACGTGGCCGACTTGTCGAAGATGGCACTGATGCCCTGCCACGCCTTCTTCCAGTTCTACGTGGCGCCAGCAAGCCAGGCGGGCGGGCGCGGCAAGCTCAGTTGCCAGCTCTACCAGCGCAGCGCCGACATCTTCCTGGGCGTGCCTTTCAACATCGCCAGCTATGCGCTGCTGACCCACATGCTGGCCCAGCAATGCGACCTGGATGTCGGCGACTTCATCTGGACCGGCGGCGACTGCCACATTTACGACAACCACCGCGAACAGGTGGCGCTGCAGCTGTCGCGCGAACCACGGCCCAGCCCGACTCTGCAGGTCAACCGCAAGCCGGCTTCGATCTTTGACTACACCTTCGAAGACTTCACGCTGCTGGGCTACGACCCGCACCCGCTGATCAAGGCGCCGGTGGCGGTTTGAACATGGCGCCCACGCAGCAGCAGTTGGTGTTGATCGCCGCCGTGGCACGCAATGGCGCCATCGGTCTGGGCAACGACCTGATCTTCAAAGAGCCGGCCGACCAGCAGCACTTCCGTGCCGCCACGCTGGGCTGCCCGGTGGTGATGGGCCGCAAGACCTGGGACTCGGTGCCCGCGCGTTTTCGCCCGCTGCCGGGCCGGCGCAATGTGGTGATCAGCCGCAACGCGGACTTCGTGGCGCCTGGCGCGGAAGTGGCTGCCAGCCTGCCAGCTGCGCTGGCCCTGCTGCAAGACGCCCCGCGCGTGTTCGTGATCGGCGGCGCCCAGCTCTACGCGCAGGCCCTGCCGCTGGCGACCGAACTGCTGCTGACCGAAGTCGACGCCGATTTGGCCGGCGACACCCACTTCCCCACTTGGGACCGCAGCGACTACAACGAAACCGAACGCCGCAGCGCCGTCACTGCCAGCGGTGTCGGCTACGCCTTCGTCACCTACCACCGGCGCTGAAGCCGGAGCCGAAACGAACATGAAATTCGCCACCTGGAATGTGAACTCGTTGGCCGTGCGCCTGCCCCAGGTGCTGGACTGGCTGACGGCCAACCCGGTGGACGTGCTGGTGCTGCAGGAAACCAAGCTCATCGACGACAAGTTCCCCCAGGCCGCCATTGAAGCGGCCGGCTACGCCGTACAGTTTTTCGGCCAGAAAACCTACAACGGCGTGGCCCTGCTCAGCCGCAGCCCGGCGCTGGACGTGGTGAAAAACATTCCCGGCCTGGCCGACCCGCAGGCGCGGGTCATCGCTGGCACGGTGAACGGCGTCCGCACCATCGGGGTCTACTTTCCCAACGGCCAGGCGCCCGACAGCGACAAGTTCACCTACAAGATGGGCTGGCTGGACGCGCTGAATGCCTGGCTGAAGACCGAATTGC
>JAYVBO010000566.1:0-5942 GCA_043750435.1 Betaproteobacteria bacterium
CCGATGCGGCCCAGGGCCGTGACCTGCAGATAGGCCAGGGCGGCCACGATGCCGGACAGCAGCCCGATCAGCCCGCCCCACAACTGGTTTTGGTCGACGGTAGGGCGCAAGATCAGGGCCACGCCTGCGAAGCCGACCAGCACGGCGGCGATCAGGCGGCCGTCCGGCCCGCGGCGCATCGCAGCTTCATCGGGGCCTGCCAGTACCGCGCCGCCAATCAGGAAAAGGGCGATCCAGACCGACGACATGTAGTTCAGCGTCATCGCCGTTGCCAGCGGCAGGGCACCCAACGCGTAGAACCACAGGCACAGAGCGGTCGTGCCGCAGGCCGCGCGCCAGAAGTGCATGGCCGGCACCGTGGTGCGCCAGCTGATGCCGCGCCCGCGCAGCAGCCCGGCCATCAGCGCCAGGCCGATCAGCGACCGGTAGAGCACGGTTTCGCCGGCGCTGTACTCTGTTGAGGCCAGCTTCACGCACACGCCCATCAGCGCGAACAGCGCCGACGCCGCCATCATGAACAGCGCCGGTTTCATGGCGTGCTGCGCAGGGCCCGGGCCCCGTATCGCTCAGGGTGGCGTATGGCCCATTCCCATCTCGCGCCGGTACCACTCGTGGAAGTGCCGCATGCCGTCTTCCATGGGGCTTTGGTAGGGCCCGGCGTCGTCGTCGCCGCGCAGCATCAGCGCGCGGCGGCCGGCGTCCATGCGCAGGGCGATCTCGTCGTCTTCCACGCAGGTTTCCATGTAGGCCGCCTGCTGGGCGTCGACGAATTCGCGCTCGAAAGCGACGATTTCCTCGGGGTAGAAGAATTCGACCAGGTTCATCGTCTTCTGCGGCCCCTGCGGGAACAGCGTGGACACCACCAGCACATGCGGATACCACTCAACCATCACGGTCGGGTAGTAGGTCAGCCAAATGGCTCCCTGCGGCGGTGGCGCGCCGTTGCGGAAGTTCAGCACCGCCTGCTGCCAGCGGGCATAGACCTCAGAACCGGCGCGGGTCAGCGACTTCTGCACGCCCACGGTCTGCACCGAGTGGTGCTGGCCGAATTCCCACTTCAGGTCTTCGCAGCTGACAAAGCCGCCCAAGCCGGGGTGGAAGGGGCCGACGTGGTAGTCCTCGAGGTAGACCTCGATGAAGGTCTTCCAGTTGTAGTCGCACTGGTGCACATGGGCGCGGTCGAAGACGAAGCCCGTGAAGTCCAGGTCGTGGGCAGCACCCAGCGCAGCCAGGTCGGTGGCCACCGACCGGCCCCCATTTTCGAAGACCAGGCCCTGCCAGGTCTGCAGCGGGTAGTTGCGCAGGTTCAGGCAGGGGTCCTCGTCGAAATGCGGTGCGCCAACCAGGGTGCCGTGCAGGTCGTAGGTCCAGCGGTGCAGAGGGCAGACGATGTGCTGCCCGGCGTTGCCGCGGCCCTTCAGCATCACGGCCTGGCGGTGGCGGCAAACGTTGCTGACGAGCGCCAGCCCATCCGCTGTGCGCACCAGCGCCCGGCCTTCTTCTTCCTGCACCAACGCCAGATGGTCGCCGACCTCGGGCACGGCCAATTCGTGCCCCAGGTAGCGGGGTGCCTGCTGAAAGATGAGTTCCTGCTCCTTCTGGAACAGGCTCGCGTCAAAGTAGTTGGAAACTGCAAGTTGAGAGCCGCTTTTTGCAGGTGCGCGCTCAAGAGCTTCGAGACAAATGCTCAGGTCCGACATGATCCGACTGGATCCTCCTCGTCAAGGACATCGACCCGCCGCCCGGTGGCCCCGCGGGCGGCAAACGTGAACCTGCGGCTGCACCGGATGCAGTCCACAGGGGTCGGCGATTCTAGCCGTGCCCCCTAGTGATGATCATCAAGACCGCCAGGGTGGCGCCCTTGACTAGAATCAAGGGCTTCAATTTCATCTTCCGAAATGGCCCGCAGCGCTGCAGTACCCGCAAATGACCCCGCCACCTACGAGCAGGCCCTGGCTGAACTCGACCGTCTGGTGGCGCAGATGGAAGGCGGGCAATTGCCCCTGGACCAGCTGCTGGACGGCTACCGGCGGGGTGCCGAACTGCTGAATTTCTGCCGCGGCAAACTGCAGGATGTCGAAGCGCAGGTGAAGGTGCTGGAAGACGGGCAGCTGAAAACATGGACCGCCACATGAAGGATCCGGACTTCGACGAGTGGTCGCGCCAACAGCTGGCCGCCGTGGAAGCGGCGTTGGAAAACTGGGTGCCCCTGGACGCCCCGGCGGGCCTGGGCCTGGCCATGCGCTACGGCGTGCTCGACGGCGGCAAGCGGCTGCGACCGCTGCTGGTGCTGGCCAGTTGCCAGGCCGTGGCGGGCGACGCTGAAGCGGCCATGCGCGCAGCAGTGGCGGTGGAATTGATCCACGCCTATTCGCTGGTCCACGACGACATGCCCTGCATGGACAACGACGTGCTGCGCCGCGGCAAGCCCACGGTGCACGTGCAATTCGGGCAGGCCCAGGCCATGCTGGCGGGCGACGCGATGCAGGCTCTGGCTTTCGAAGTGCTGACCCCTGACAGCGGGCTCGAACCCGCCCTGCAAGCCCGTCTGACGGCCTTGCTGGCCCGTTCAGCCGGCCACGCCGGCATGGCTGGCGGTCAGGCCATCGACCTGACCAGCATCGGGCACGCGCTGGACGAAACCGCCCTGCGCGACATGCACCGCCGCAAAACCGGCGCGCTGCTGCAGGCCAGCGTGTTGATGGGCGCGGCCTGCGGCGTTTGCAGCCCCAGCGCCCGCGCCGCACTCAGCGACTATGGCGCCGCGTTGGGCCTGGCTTTTCAGGTCGTTGACGATATTCTTGACGTGACGCAGGCCTCGGCCACGCTGGGCAAGACCGCCGGCAAGGACCAGCACCACAACAAGCCCACCTACGTCACTGTGCTGGGCCTCAGTGCCGCGCGGCGGCATGCCGACGAACTCCGCGAGCAGGCCCACGCCGCCTTGGCACGTACCCGCCTGGGCGGCGCAGCGTCATTGCTGTCCGTGCTGGCCGACAAGGTCGTCGAACGAGACAACTGAGATGAAGAAATTGCTCGACAAGATCGACAGCCCCGCCGACCTGCGACGCCTGAGCCGGGCTGAGTTGCCGGGCCTGGCCGGTGAGTTGCGCGAATTCGTGCTGAACACCGTCAGCCAGACCGGCAACGGCCACCTGGGCAGCAACCTGGGCACGGTGGAACTGACCATCGCGCTGCACTACGTGTTCAACACGCCCAACGACCGCATCGTCTGGGATGTGGGTCACCAGACCTACCCGCACAAGGTGCTGACCGGCCGGCGCGACCGCATGAACACGCTGCGGCAATTGGGCGGCATCGCCGGCTTTCCCAAGCGCGACGAAAGCGAATACGACACCTTCGGCACGGCGCACAGCAGCACCAGCATCAGTGCCGCCTTGGGCATGGCGCTGGCCAGCAAGCTGAAGGGCGAAGACCGCAAAGCCGTGGCCGTGATCGGTGACGGCGCGATGACCGCTGGCATGGCCTTCGAGGCGCTGAACAATGGCGGCATCAGCCACGCTGGCATGAATGCCAATTTGCTGATCGTGCTGAATGACAACGACATGTCGATCAGCCCGCCGGTGGGTGCGCTGAACAAGTACCTGGCCCGCTTGATGAGCGGCAATTTCTACGAGGCCGCGCGCCAGGGCGTCAAGGGTGTGCTGAAAAACGCGCCACCGCTGTTCGAACTGGCGCGGCGCTTTGAAGAGCATGCCAAGGGCATGGTCGTGCCGGGCACCATCTTTGAAGAGTTCGGCTTCAACTATGTCGGCCCCATCGACGGCCACGACCTGGACGCGCTGATCCCGACGCTGGAAAACCTGCGCGCCAAGACGGGCCCGCAGTTTTTGCACGTGGTCACCAAGAAGGGCAACGGCTACAAGCTGGCCGAGGCTGATCCGGTGAAGTACCACGCGGCTTCGACGAAATTCAATCCGGCCGAAGGCTTCCCGCCGGCCAAGCCGAGCAAGCCGGCTTTCATGCACGTCTTCGGGCAATGGCTGTGCGACATGGCCGAAGTCGACGACAAGCTGGTGGCCATCACCCCGGCCATGCGTGAAGGCTCGGGCATGGTCGAATTCCACAAGCGTTTCCCGAAGCGCTATTTCGACGTGGGTATCGCCGAACAGCATGCCGTCACCTTCGCCGGCGGCCTGGCCTGCGAAGGCCTGAAGCCCGTGGTGGCCATCTACAGCACCTTCTTGCAGCGCGGCTACGACCAGATGATCCACGACGTGGCGCTGCAGAACCTGCCGGTGGTGTTTGCCCTTGACCGCGCCGGCATCGTCGGCGCCGACGGCCCGACCCACGCCGGCGCCTACGACATCGCCTTTGTGCGCTGCATTCCGAACATGGCGATGCTGACGCCCAGCGACGAAAACGAATGCCGCCAGGCGCTGACCACGGCCTTCCGCCACGGCGGCCCGGTGGCCGTGCGCTATCCGCGCGGCGCAGGTGCGGGTGTGGCCATCGAGCCAGAACTGAACAGCTGGCCCTGGGGCAAAGGCGTCATACGCCGTGCATCGACGGTGCGTGCTGACGCGCGCGGGGGCCAACGCATCGCGATCCTGGCCTTCGGCACGCTGCTGCATGCTTCACTGAAGGCGGCTGAATCCATGGGGGCCACCGTGGCCGACATGCGCTTCGCCAAACCGCTGGACACGGATCTGGTGCTGGAACTGGCACGCAGCCACGACGGACTGGTGACGGTGGAAGAGGGCTGTGTGATGGGCGGCGCCGGCAGCGCAGTGCTGGAATGCCTGGCCGCCGCAGGCGTGCTGGTGCCGGTGTTGCAACTGGGCCTGCCCGATGTGTACACCGAGCATGGCGACCCGGCCCAGATCCTCGCGATGTGCGGGCTGGATGCCGCCGGCATCGAACAGTCCATCCTGCAGCGCTACGGCAGCCGGCCAGCGCTGGTGGCCGCGAACACCTGAGCCTGACCCGCCGTTCAAGCGCTTCGAACGGCGTCGTGTAACCCGGGTGGCTGTGCAGGCACCGATTCGGTGTCATCCTTGGCCCTGCCCATGACGAAACCCCTGATCCGCATGAACCTGACCGAGGCGCTGCACATACCCGACACGCAAAGTGCCGCCGACGAGCGGCACCTGGCCATCCAGCGTGTCGGCATCAAAGACATCCGCTACCCGCTGCAATTGACGGTGGCCGGTGCGGTGCAAACCACCGCAGCGCTGTGGTCGCTGGACGTGGCCTTGCCGGCCGAGAAGAAGGGCACGCACATGTCGCGCTTCGTGGCCTGGCTGGACGCGCTGGCGCTGTCCGGCGAGCCGCTGGACGCCGCCACACTGCGCCGCCTGCACGCTGTGATGCTTGAAAAACTGGGCGCCCAGGAAGGCCGCATCGAAGCCGCCTTCAGCTTTTTCCTGCGCAAGCGCGCGCCGGTGTCGGGCGTGCAAAGCCTGCTCGACTACCAGGGCCGCTGGATCGCCGAGACGCGCAGCAACGTCACGCGCGCAGGCCATGAAAACACCATCGAAACGACGGTGTGGGCCGAAGTGGCTGTGCCGGTGAAAAGCTTGTGCCCGTGCTCGAAGGAAATATCGGACTACGGCGCGCACAACCAGCGGTCGCTGGTGACCATCCGCGCCGAGGTGCTGGAAGGCGCTGCGCCGCCCATCACCTGGCAGGAATTGGTGCGCTTTGCCGAAGACAGCGCGTCCAGCGAAATCTGGCCGATGCTGAAGCGCCCCGACGAGAAGTGGGTCACCGAGCACGCCTACGAAAACCCCAAGTTCGTCGAAGACCTGGTGCGTGACGTGGCACTGGCCTTGAATGCCGACGCGCGCATCGGGCGCTACCGGGTGGATGTCGAGAATTTCGAGTCCATCCACAATCATTCGGCCTACGCGCGCATCGAACGGAACTGAGGTTCTGCTTCACCCATGCAAAACGCCCCTCGCGAGGGGCGTTTTGCATGG
>JAYVBO010000567.1:0-2545 GCA_043750435.1 Betaproteobacteria bacterium
CCGGCCTGCAGCCGACGCTGGGCAGTTCCAGCAGCGTGCAGCGCTGGCCGCTGCTGACGCCAACGCCCGCGCCAGCAGCGCCAGCTTGGGCCATGTGCAGGTGTCGGTGGCGGCCGAGACGGCGCTGAGCTACATCACGCTGCGCGGCGCGCAGGCGCAGCTGGCCACCGCCACGGCCAACCTGGCCAGCCAGTTGCAAACCCTGCAGATCACCGAATGGCGCGTCCAGGCCGGCTTGCTCAGCACGCTGGAAGCCGAGCAGGCGAGCGCCGCCGCCGCGCAGACGCGGGCCCTGCTGCCCACGCTGCAAACCACCGTGGAGCAGGCGGCCCATGCGCTGGCCGTGCTGACCGGCCGTCCGCCGGCCGCGTTGGCCACCCTGGTGGCCACGCCGGCCGCCGTGCCGCAGGCCGCTGGCGATCTGGCGCTGAGCCTGCCCGCCGACACGTTGCGCCAGCGCGCCGATGTGCGCGCCGCCGAACAGCAGGTGCAAGCCGCGCAAAGCCGCGTGGCGCAGGCCGACGCCGCACGCTGGCCCAGCTTCAAGCTGGGCGGCTCGCTGGGCCTGAGTGCGCTGACGCTCGGCGCGCTGGGCAACGGCGCCGCGCTGGCCAGTTCGCTGCTGGCCAGCGTCAGCCTGCCGCTGTGGGACGGCGGCGCTGCGCGGGCCCAGGTGCGCGCCCAACAGGCCGCGCTGGACCAGACGCGGTCCACCTACCGGGGCACTGTGCTGACGGCCTTGCAGGACGTGGAAGACGCCCTGGTGGCGCTGCGCAACGGCCGCCTGCGCGCCGCGAACCTGCAAGCGGCGGCCAGCGCGGCGACGCATGCCGCCGCGCTGGCCCGCCAGCGCTGCAGCAGCGGCCTGGTCGACTTCCAGACCGTGCTGGAAACCCGGCGCAGCCAGCTCAGCGCGCAAGACAGTTAGGCCAGCAGCACCGCCAGCGTCAGCGCCGACCATGTGCGCCTGTACAAGGCGCTGGGCGGCGGCTGGCAACCCGACGCCGAACGGGCGCTTACCAACCACCGAAGCCCGCCGGCCCCCCCGATGAGCACACCCCTTCCCACCCAGCCCGTCGACGCCCCCACCGAACTGTCGGCCTTGCTGGGCGATCAGGCGCCGCCCCCGTGGTACCGCCGCCCTGCCCTGTGGATCAGCGTGGTGGCCTTGCTGCTGGCCGGCGGCGGGCTGTGGTGGTGGCTGTCCAGCCGCGCTGCCAGCGCGGCGCCCAGCTACAGCACGCAGGCGGTGACGCGCGGCGACCTGACCCTGACCGTCAGCGCCAACGGCACCATCCAGCCGCGACGCGATCCATCCGCATCGGCAGCGAACTGTCGGGCACGGTGTTGAAGGTCAACGTCGATGTCAACGACCGCATCAAGAAGGGCTCAGTGGCCTGGACTACTACGAGCCGCGCCTGCGCTGCGACGCCACGCAGATCGGCCGTTTCCGGCGCCTGCTGGGCGAAGACGGTATCGAGCAATTGTTCAAGTTCACCATCGAGACGGCCGTCGAGATCAAGGCCATCAAGCCGGCTGAACTCGAGCGCGTGATCGTGGACTCGACCGTGCAAGAGAAGGCCATCGCCCACCCGGTGGACAGCCGGCTGATGGAGATCGCTCGCCACAAGGTCGTCAGTGCGGCCAAGCGCGTGGGCATCAGCTTGAAGCAGACCTACGCGCAGGAAGGCAAGACGCTGTGCCGCGAGGCCGGTGGCTATGGCCACGCCCGGCAGTTCAAGCGGCTGCGCAAGGTGGTCAAGCGCCAGCGCACGATCCTGGGGGTGGTGATGCGCGAAGTGCAACGCAAGCTGGATGCCGACCGCGCCGCCGACTTGGCCGCAATAGCCGCCGGCGGTGCCCCGGCGCATGAAGCCAGCAACGCCAAGGCTCTGTTCCACCATCGCCTTCTCGCGGAAGGCGATGGTGGAATGTTCATGCTCGATGCGCGCTTCCAGGTAGCGGTCTACCGTCTCGATGGTCAGGATGGTGGCCTGCGGCAGTTGTTCGCGGATCATGGCCGGCAGCAAAGCGAAGTGGTAGTCCTGCACCAGCACCACCGGGTCGGCGCTGCGGGCCTCGGCCACCACGGCGTCGGCAAAGCGTTGGTTGACGGCGCGGTAGGCCCCCCAGTCGGATTCGCGGAACACCGGGCGCACGTGCGCCACATGGCACAGCGGCCACAGGCCCTCATTGGCGAAGCCGTAGTAGTAGCCCCGCTCCTCCTCGGCGGTCAACCAGATGCGGCGCAGGCTGTAGCCGTCCTGGCCGGGCGGCACGCGCACGTGGTCGTCGCTGTCCACCTTGGCCACGACGGAAACGCTGCAGTATCCGCAGCACTACCATCAGTCCGAAGATCAGTAGCAAGGAGGCGACTTCGTGGGTGATGGCAGGCATGGGGTCGGTGGGGAACCTCGGGAACGCACCTGTCGAGCTTATCTTCGAGCCGTTCTGCGCCCGGGGGTCCAACCTGTCCTTCAGCCCTGGGTGTGGCCCTCGGTGCGGTAAGGCCTGGCGGCCATCAGCGCCAGTCGCCGCGCCCGCA
>JAYVBO010000568.1:0-2543 GCA_043750435.1 Betaproteobacteria bacterium
ACCATCAACCACCAGGAAGCCGACCCCGAGTGCGACCTGGACGTGGTGCCCAACGTGGCCCGCGAACAGCGGGTTGATGCTGCGCTGTCGAACAGCTTCGCCTTCGGCGGCTTGAACGCCGTGGTGGCGCTGCGCCGCTGGGCTTGAGGGCTGCGGCCAGCCCGGGCTGAGGCCGGGTGCCCCCGACTGGGGGATGCGCATGCCGCCCAGCGGGCGATGTGCAAGGCGGGCTGTGCCGCCGAGACTGCAGATCTCTGCTCCGCCATGAGGTCGCCATGCTCACCGTTCATCCCGTCGCTCACCCCGCCGTTCACCCCGCTAACGGACCCAGCCGCCGCCTGTTTCTGGCTGCCGGCGCCACGTCCTTTGTGGCCCTCAGTGCCTGGCCGCTGCAGGCGGCTGCCCGCCCCCGTGCCGAGGGCCTGGCCTTGCCGCTGGCGCAGGAAGCGCCCGCCGATGTCGACCCGGCCGGCCATCTGGTCAGCGAAAAATACGACGGCGCGCGCGCCCTGTGGGACGGCCGCAGCCTGCGTTTCCGCAGCGGCTTGCCCATCGCGGCGCCGGCCTGGTTCACCGAGCGCCTGCCAGCCGCGGCGTTGGACGGCGAGCTGTGGCTGGGCCGAGGTCGCTTCGAAGCCTTGTCAGGCGCGGTACGCCGCGCCCAGCCCGACGATGCCGAGTGGCGGCAGATCCGCTACATGGTCTTCGAACTGCCCGACGCGCCCGGCGACTTCACGCAGCGCGCCGCGCGCCTGCAGGCCATCGCCCAGGCCACCGCCTGGCCGCAACTGGTGGCGGTGGCGCACACGCCGGTGGCCGACCGCGCGGCCTTGCAGGCGCGGCTGAAAGCGGTGGTGGAGGGTGGCGGCGAAGGCCTGGTGCTGCACCGTGCCGACGCGCTGTACGCGACGGGCCGCCACGCGGCGCTGCTGAAGCTGAAGCCGCTCCACGACGCCGAGGCGGTGGTCGTCGGCCACCTGCCCGGGCGCGGCAAGCACGCCGGCCGCCTGGGTGCGCTGCGGGTGCGCACGCCCGAGGGCACCGAATTCCAGATCGGCACCGGCTTCAGCGACGCCCAGCGCGAACAGCCGCCGCGCCTGGGCGCCACCGTCACCTACACCCACCGTGGCGTCACGGCGGGCGCGGTACCGCGCTTTGCCAGCTTCCTGCGCGTGCGCGAAATCTGACTCAGAGCACCTCACTGGCGTAGTCGGCCAGGCGCGAACGTTCGCCGCGCGCCAGCGTCAGGTGCCCGCCGTGCGGCCAGCCCTTGAAGCGGTCCACGGCATAGGTCAGGCCCGAGCTGCCTTCGGTCAGGTAGGGTGTGTCGATCTGCGCCAGGTTGCCCAGGCAGACGATCTTGGTGCCCGGCCCGGCGCGCGTGATCAGCGTCTTCATCTGCTTGGGCGTCAGGTTTTGCGCCTCGTCGATGATCACGTACTTGTTCAGGAAAGTGCGCCCGCGCATGAAGTTCAGGCTCTTGATCTTGATCTTGCTGCGCACCAGGTCGTTGGTGGCCGCGCGGCCCCATTCGCCAGCACTGGCGTCGGTGCGAGCCAACACCTCCAGGTTGTCGTCCAGCGCACCCATCCACGGGCCCATCTTTTCTTCCTCATTGCCTGGCAGGAAGCCGATGTCGTCGCCCACCGGCACGGTCACGCGGGTGACGATGATCTCGCTGTAGCGGCGCTCGTCCAGCACTTGCGACAGGCCGGCAGCCAGCGTCATCAGCGTCTTGCCGGTGCCGGCATTGCCGGCCAGCGTGACGAAGTCGCATTCCGGGTCCATCAGCAGGTTCAGCGCGAAATTCTGCTCGCGGTTGCGCGCGGTCACGCCCCACACCGAATGCTTGATGTGGGTGTAGTCACGCAAGGTCTTGAGGACAGCGGTCTTGCCGGTGATCTCGGTGACGCGGGCGTACAGCGCGGCGGCGCCAGGCGTTTCCAGGTAGACGAACTGGTTGATCATCAGCGACGGCACCAACGGCCCGCTGATGCGGTAGTAGGTGTGGGTGCCCTGCTGCCAGCTTTCCATGGTTTTGCCATGGCGGTCCCAGAAATCGGCCGGCAGTTGTAACACGCCGGTGTAGAGCAGGTCGCCGTCTTCCAGCGTCTTGTCGTTGGTGTAGTCCTCGGCCTGCAGGCCCAGGGCGCGCGCCTTGACGCGCATGTTGATGTCTTTCGACACCAGCACCACCTCACGCGGAATGGCCGCCTTCTGCTGCTGTTCGCGCAGGCTGATCACCACGCCCAGGATCTGGTTGTCGGCCTTGCCCTGCGGTAGGCCGGCAGGCAATTTCGCTTCCAGGAAGGTGGTCTGGAAGTAGAGCTTGCCGCCAGCCTCCTTGTGGCCGGTCTTGCCCAGTTCGATGCCGGCGTGGGCGTCGAGGCTGCCGTCCCTGGCGGCCAGGCTGGCCAGCGCGTCCAGTTCGCGGCTGACCTGGCGCACGCTGCGCGCCACTTCGCTCATGCCCTTCTTGTGGCCGTCGAGTTCCTCGAGCGTGATCATCGGCAGGAAGACGTCGTGTTCCTCGAAGCGGAACA
>JAYVBO010000569.1:0-5919 GCA_043750435.1 Betaproteobacteria bacterium
CAAGGTGGCATGGCCGCTGACGCCGTGGGTTTGCTGCATGCGTGCGCGCAGCGCTTCATCGGGTTCGGCCACCGCCACCCAGTCGAAAGCGGCATGGTCTTGCAAAGGTGTGATGAAGGCCTGACCAGCGGCGCCGATGCCGGCAATGCCCACGCGCAACCGCCGCGCGCCCCCCGCCACGACGCTCATCTACTTCGCCTTCTTGATGACGATGTCGTCGAACAGCCTCTGCCAGCGCTCTTGCTGGTCCAGCGCTTTCGCTGGGTCGATCAGCTTCATCGGCAGCCGCGCAAACGGGCTGTCGATGAGCTTGCTGGCCGGCACGAACTGCGCATCGGCCAGCAGCTTCTGCCCCTCGCCGAGCATGAAGTCGTGGAAGAGTAGCGCCGCTGCCGGGTTGGGCGCACGCTTCAGCATCGCGATGGTGCTGGGTTGCGCCAGCAGGGGCTGCAGCGCGATGCTCTCGATGGGCGCGCCCTTCTTTTTCAACTGCTCGGGGATCCAGCTGTAGACCGTCAGCGCCAGCGGGATGTCGCCCGAAGCCACCAGATTGGCCAGCACTGAATGGCCCTTGCGCGCCGAGATGCCGTTGGTGGCCACGATCTGGCTGAACAGCTTGGCGCCGGCTTCTTCTCCCATCTCGGCCAGCAACGTACCGAACCAGACCTGGTTGTTGGCCTCAATGGCCAGCCGGCCCTTCCAGCGCGGGTCCGCCAGGTCGGCGTAGCTCTTGGGCAGTTCGTCCTTCTTCACGGCGTTGGTGTTGTAGCTGGCCACCCAGATGTCCAGCGTGATGCCGGCCCAACTCTTGTGTGCAGGCGCAGCGCCGGCCATCAGGTCTTTCAGGCCCGGCGACCACACCTCCTGCAGCAGCCTTTCGCGCCAGGCGGCCTCGTTCTCGGGCGCGTTGTTCTGCACGATGTCGACATCGAAACGCCCGCCGCGCGACTCGGCGCTCAGGCGTTGCAGCACGGCTTCAGAACCGGCGCGCCAGGCGCGCACCTTGATGCCGTACTTCTTCGTGAACGCCGTCATCACCAGCGGCAGCGCCGGGTAGACGTGGTAGACCGACAGCTCGCCCTCCTTCTTCGCCAGTTCGATGAGCCGGGCCTCGCGGTCGGGGCCCTGGTAGAGCGCCAGGTCGCGCGCGGCCTTGCCGGCGTCTTGCGCGAACGCAGCCGCCGGCAGCGTGGCCAGCGCCAGCGTGGCGGCCGCCTGCCGCCGCGTCAGGCCGCTCACCGCTGCGCCCCCGCCGCGCGCTCGGCGCGCCGGCGCAGGTAGTCGAAGTTGATGGTGTACTGCTCGGGGCGGGTGATGTTGTGGTGCAGGCGCTGGATGCTGTCCGGCTCGAAGACCTCACCGACACCGCCGCTGGCCTGGGCCAGCAGCTGGATCTTGCAGGCCTCTTCCAACAGCAGCGCCAGCACCGTGGCTTCTTCGATGCAGGCGCCCACCACCGCCACGCCGTGATTGCGCAGCAGCACAGCCTTGTGCGGGCCCAAAGCGCGCGCCACGCCCAGCCCCATGTCCTGGGTGCGGATCAGGTCGATGGTCTCGGTGAAATAGGGCACGCCATCCGCAAACGCCACGCCCGGCTGGCTGATCGGCAGCACAGGCCGGCCCGTGGCCGACAGCGCCACGGCGTGCGTCGGGTGGGTGTGGATGACGCTCATCACGTCGGGCCGCGCCTTGTAGATCTCGCTGTGGATGTAGACCTCGCTGTGGCGCCGGCCGCTGCCGCCGACCTTCTCGCCAGCCAAGTTGCACACGACGATGTTGTCCAGCGTGATCTCGTCCAGCCCCCGGCTGTGCGGCTTCATGAGGAAGTGCGTGGGGTCGCCGGGCATGCGCACCGACACATGACCGCGCGTCAGGTCGCCCTGGTCGGCGGCGTCCAGGATCAAGCCCGCCGCGATCAGCTTTTCGCGGGCTTCGAGTTCGGTCATCACGGGCGTGTCATTCATGTGGCTTCCTCGGCCAGATGCCGTTCGGGCTGGCCTTCGTAGATCTGCACCAACTCCTGCGCAATGGGCGCGTACTTGGCGTGCGTGCGCAGCATGAAGGCCGCGAAGCCGTCACTGTTGTGGTGCTTCTTGGTCTCGGTCGGCAGGTCGATACGGCCGCGCGTGGCGTCGCGCAGCACGCCCATCGGGTCCTGCCCCTGCTGCACCTTTTTCATCTCGCGCTTGAGCGTGCGGCGGTACATCGCCACGCCCTTGTCGGACGCGCCCAGGTGTTCCAGCGAACGGTCGGCGATCGCGCCCTGCGTCACCCAGGCCATCATGTCCTGCCCATCAATGTTGTCGACGATGAAGTCGCCATTGGCGTCCAGGTAGGGCACGTCGTAGGTGTGCAGCTTCGCCAGCAAGCGGGCCGGCACCTGCGCGCCGGCCGGCGGCAAATAGGCGTTGTACGACAGGTGCAGGGTGTGGGTGTCGTCCACCGGCACGCGCATCTGGAAGGAGTGGTAGCGCGCCTTCGGGTCGCCGTTGCCCACGGCCAGGATGTTGGGGAAGACGATGGGGTGGCCGATGCGCCAGTCATCGCTGTCTTCGCTGTGCCCGGCCAACAGGCGGTGCTTGGTGATGCCGAATTCGAATTCGCGGAAATCGATCTTCAAATGCGGCGTGCTGATGGCCACCTTCACGCCTTCCTGCTCTTTCTGGAATTCGTACTGGTGACCGTGCAGCCATTCGGTGTGCACCGGGTCCAGCGAGTTCTCCATGATCTGCAGCCAGTTCACCGGCAGCACCACCCGGCCCATGATGCGGATGGCGCCTTCAGCCACGAAACCGTCGAAGCGGGGCAGCACCGGCAGCGGCTGTTCGGATGTGACCGGGCCCATGTAGGTGAAGAGCACGCCGCCGAGTTCCTGCACCGGGTAGGCCACGGTGCCCGTGCTGGCGCGAAAGGCCGGGTTGTCGGCTTCAAAGGGTTGGTGCAGACAAGCGCCGGCGGCGTTGAATTCCCAGCCGTGATAGGGGCAACGGATGCCGCGCTCGGTCGGGATGCCATGCAGGAAGGACGCGCGGCGGTGCGGGCATTGCTCGGCGATCAGCCCCAGCCCGCCGCTGCGGTCGCGGAACAGGATCAGGTCTTCGCCCAGCAGGCGCACGCGCTGCGTCCAGCGGTCGGCCAAGTCCACCGCAGCGGCAAAGGGCTGCCAGTAGCGGCGCATCAGCTCGCCCATCGGCGTGCCGGGGCCCACCTGGGTCAGCAGCTGGTTCTGTTCGGGGCTTTCCATCGAAGTTCCTTGCTCGGGACCGGCTGAACGTATCGTTCCGAAATGTTCCAAATAGAAGAACGTCGGTCCGAATAGAGAGACTTTGATGGTGGTGCGCCCGGCTCGCCTTGTCAACGCGGGCGCCCCCGGGGCAAACCCGCGCGATACTGCCGGCTCCAGCACGACACCCAGCTCACCGCGTGGCAAAGACCGGCCGCAACGACCCCTGCCCTTGCGGCAGCCAGCGCAAGTACAAGCTCTGCCACGGCACCGTGGCCGCCATCGCGCCGTGGCCGGCCGCGCCGCCTGACGACGTGGCAGCCGCGGCCGCGCCGGCACGCCAGTGCGGCCCGTGCACCGCCTGCTGCGAAGGCTGGGCTGAAGGCGAGATCCGCGGCCACCGCATGCACCCGAGCCAGCCCTGCCACTTCCTGGACGGCGGACCGGGCGGCACTTGCAGCATTTACGCCGACCGACCGCAGTCGCCCTGCCGCAATTTCATCTGCGGCTGGCTGGCGCCTGGCAGCCCCTTCCCCGACGCCTTCCGCCCCGACCGCAGTGGCGTGATCATCGTGACCATGCGCTGGCGCGACGGCCCTTGCTACGTGCTGCTGCCGGCAGGCAACGACGCCAGCCCCGCGATGCTGGACTGGATGAAGGCCTACGCCCGGCGCAGCGGCGCGCCCTTCTACTACTCGATCAACGGGCAGCGACTGGGCTACGGGCCGGCGGCTTTTCAGCAAGAGATGCTGGACAAGGTGCAGCGCGGCATTCCCTTGTGGTGACGCGCCGTTGAGGGCCGGCTGATGGGGGGCCGGCTGCGGCCGACGGGCTCAGCCCCGGTCGTCGCCGCGAGCGGCGCCTCGCGCACCGCCGTCCCAACGAAGGGTGCGCGGCGCATCCAGGTCGAACAAGTCCAGCGCGCGCCCCACGGTCTGGTCCACGATGTCTTGCACCGTGGCCGGCCGGCTGTAGAAAGCCGGTACCGGCGGCATGATGATCGCGCCGTTCTGCGTGGCCTGGGCCATCAGCGCGATGTGGCCGGCGTGCAGCGGGGTTTCGCGCAGCAGCAGCACCACGCGCCGCCGTTCTTTCAGGCAAACATCGGCGGCGCGCACCACCAACTCTTCGTTGTAGCAGTGCGCAATCCCGCTCAGCGTCTTGATCGAACACGGCGCGACCAGCATGCCCAGGGTCTTGAAGGAACCCGATGCCAGCGTGGCGCCGATGTCCTTGGGGCTGTGCACGCGGTCGGCCATTTCGCGCACCTGGGCGGCGCTGAAGTCGGTTTCTTCGACCAGCGTGCGGGCGCCCGACGCGGTCAGGATCAAATGCGTTTCGATGGTGCCCATCTCGCGCAGCACCTGCAGTGCGCGCACGCCGTAGAGGGCGCCCGAGGCACCGGTGATGGCAACGATCAGGCGGGGAAACTCGCGGATGACGGTCATGGTGGATCGCTTCGGTTGGGCGGGCAGCATGGCCCGCGGCGGCGACCTTACGCCAAGTCGGCGGCGCAGGCGTCGAAGGCGGCTTGCAGCGCGGCAGCATCCAGGTGGCGGCCGATGAAGACCAGGCGACTGCTGCGTGTTTCGTCGGCACGCCACGGGCGCGGGCTGTCGCCTTCCAGGATCATGTGCACGGCCTGGAAGACCAGCCGCCGCTCGTCGCCAGCCACGTCGATGATGCCCTTGGCGCGCAGGATGTCGGCGCCCTGCGCAGCCACCAGCTGCGTCAACCAGGCCTGTACGCGCGCGGCGTCCATCGGCCGTTCGGACGTGAGCGACACGCTGGCGATGCCGCTGTCGTGCAGGTGGTTGGCCGGCGCATCGGCCGGGCCGTCATCGTGATCGTGATCGTGATCGTGGCCGCAGTGTTCGTCGTGCACATGCCCGGCCTGGCCGTGCGCGGGCCGATCGGGCTGCAGAAAACCGGGCTCCAGCGTGACGATGCGGTTCAGGTCGAAGCCGCCACGGCCCAGCACCGTGTCCAGCGCCACACCGCTGCGCAATGCGCGTTGGATGGGCGCCAGCGGGTTCAGACGGCGCAGTTGGCGCTCGACGGCCTGCAGTTCAGCCTCGCTCGCCAGGTCGGTCTTGTTCAGCACGATCTGGTCGGCGAAGGCGACCTGCTCGACGGCCTCGCGGCTGTCGGCCAGTTGCCCGCTGATGTGCCGCGCGTCGACCAGCGTGGTGATCGAGTCCAGCCGCAGTTGCGCCCGCAATTTGGCATCGACGAAGAAGGTCTGCGCCACCGGCCCGGGGTCGGCCAGGCCCGTGGTCTCGACGATCACGCCGTCGAAACGCCCGGGCCGCGCCAGCAATCCGTGCAGCGTGCGGATCAGGTCGCCGCGCACGGTGCAGCAGATGCAGCCGTTGTTCATCTCGAACAGCTCCTCATCGCTGTGCACGATGAGGTCGCCGTCGATGCCGATCTCACCGAATTCGTTGACGATGACCGCGTAGCGCAGGCCGTGGGCCCCGCCGAGGATGCGGTTCAGCAGCGTGGTCTTGCCGGCACCCAGGTAGCCGGTCAGCACCGTCACCGGTATCCGTTTGTCGCCCGCCGTGTCAGCCACTTCGACCGTCAGAGCCAGGGCATCAGCGAAGCGTGGATCACGTCGGGCACGCCGGCATTGCCCACCGAGCGGATGGCCAGGTCGGTGTCCTTCAGGCCGAAACGGTGGGTGGTGACCTTCT
>JAYVBO010000570.1:0-2536 GCA_043750435.1 Betaproteobacteria bacterium
GGCAAGGCGGCTGATCTGGACGCCGCCATCGAAAGCTACAACGCCGCCGTGCTGGAAGCCGTGCACGAGACGGCCGACCCGATAAGCTCGCTGCGCGCCATCGCCTTGCAGCAGCGCGAACAGGCGCAGGCCCAGGCCGCCGCCGAGGCCGCCTACGACTTGGCCACCCAGCGCTACCGCGCCGGCCTGTCCACCCACTTGGTGGTGCTGAACGCCGAAGCCGGCGTGCTGAACCAGCGCCGCCTGGCCGCCGACCTGAAGGCCCGTGTCTGGGACGCCCAGATCGTGCTGGTCCGCGCCCTGGGTGGCGGCTATGCCGCCCCCGTCTGAACACCGTACCGCATGCCGGAGTCACCGATGAACGCCCCTGAGAAAACCACCGCCCTGGCTACCGCTGCCCCTGCTGCTGCCCCCGCTGCTGTGGCCCCTGCCGGCAACCCGGCGCGCAAGAAAGCCCTCACCGCCGTCAGCGCGCTGGTCGTCCTCAGCGGCATCGCCTACGCCGCTTACTGGGCGCTGGTGCTGAACCATTTCGAAACGACCGACAACGCCTATGTGCAAGGCAATGTGGTGCAGCTGACGCCGCAAGTCGGTGGCACGGTGGTGGCCATCAACGCCGACGACACCGACCACGTGAAGGCCGGCCAGATCCTGGTCAAGCTGGACCCGGCAGACGCCCAGGTGGCGCTGGAGCAGGCCGAAGCGCAACTGGCGCAGACCGTGCGCGAGGTGCGCACCCTGTACGCCAACAACGGCACGCTGCAGGCGCAGATTGCCCTGCGTGAGGCCGACTTGGCGCGTGCGCAGTCCGAAGTGGCCAAGGCGCAAGACGACGTCAACCGGCGCAGCCCATTGCTGGCCAGCGGCGCGGTGGGCAAGGAAGAGTTCAACCACGTCAACGCCCAACTGACCGCCTCGCGCAGCAGCGTGGCGGCGGCGCAATCGGCGGTGCTGGCGGCGCGCGAGCAACTGGCGTCCAACCAGGTCTTGACCGAGGGCGTGGCGGTGGATCAGCACCCGAATGTGGCGCGTGCCGCCGCCCGCGTGCGCGAAGCCTTTCTGGCGCTGAAGCGGGCTGATCTGCAATCGCCGGTGGACGGCTTCGTCGCCAAGCGCAGCGTGCAACTGGGCCAGCGCGTGCAGGCCGGCACGCCGCTGCTGTCGGTGATTGCGCTGAGCCAGGTCTGGGTTGAAGCCAACTTCAAGGAAAGCCAGCTGCAGAGCCTGCGCATCGGCCAGCCGGTGGAACTGGTGGCCGACGTTTATGGCAAGAGCGCGGTCTTCCACGGCACCGTCGAAGGCCTGGGCGCGGGCACCGGCGCGGCCTTCGCGCTGCTGCCGGCGCAGAACGCCACCGGCAACTGGATCAAGGTGGTGCAGCGCGTGCCGGTGCGCATCGCGCTGGACGCCAAGGAAGTGGCCGGCCACCCGCTGCGCGTGGGCTTGTCAATGCTGGCCAAAGTGGACATCAGCAAGACCGATGGCCGCATGTTGGCCGACGGCACACGCGCTTCAACGCTGACCCAGACGGCGGTTTTCGACGCCAACAACACGGCCGCCGACGCCGAAGTGCGCCGCATCATCGTGGCCAATGGCGGGCGTCCGGCCAAGCTGGCGCGATCTGCTGGCAGCCAGGCCGTGGCCAGCGCCGCGCACCGCCTGCAGTAAGCCGCAAGCAGGCTCCGCACCATGTCCGGCACCTCCAATGCGGCGCGCCCGCTGGCCTTCGAGCCCCTGACCGGCAGCCAGCGCGTCTGGGGCACGGTGGCGCTGTCGCTGGCCACCTTCATGAACGTGCTGGACACGTCCATCGCCAACGTCAGCATCCCGGCCATTGCCGGCGACCTAGGCGTCAGCCCGTCTCAGGGCACCTGGGTCATCACCTCCTTCGCGGTGGCCAATGCCATCTCGGTGCCGCTGACCGGCTGGCTGACGCAGCGCTTCGGCCAGGTGCGTTTGTTCACCGCCAGCGTGCTGCTTTTCGTGCTGGCGTCTTTGCTGTGCGGCCTGGCGCCCAGCATCGGCATGCTCATCGCCTTTCGCGTGCTGCAGGGCCTGGTGGCCGGGCCGATGATTCCGCTGTCGCAGACCCTGCTGCTGGCCAGCTACCCGGCCGCCAAGGCCGGCACGGCGATGGCGATGTGGGCGGTGACGGTGCTGGTGGCGCCGGTGGCCGGACCGCTGCTGGGCGGCTGGATCACCGACAACATTTCCTGGCCGTGGATCTTCTACATCAACCTGCCGGTGGGCTTGTTTGCCGCCGGCCTGACCTGGTCAATCTACCGCAAGCGCGACCCCGGACCGCGCCGTGTGCCGCTGGACCGCGTCGGCCTGGTGCTGCTGGTGCTCTTCGTCGGCGGCATGCAGATCTGCATCGACAAGGGCAAGGAACTGGGCTGGTTTGAATCGGGCGAGATCCAGCTGTTGGCGCTGGTGGCCATGGTCAGCTTTCTGTTCTTCCTGGCCTGGGAGCTGACCGAAAAGCACCCCATCGTGGACCTGCGCTTGTTCGCGCGGCGCAACTTCGTCGTCGGCA
>JAYVBO010000571.1:0-2532 GCA_043750435.1 Betaproteobacteria bacterium
GGCCGGCCCTTGCTGTCGTGCACGCGCAGGCTCACGCCGGGCAGTGGCAGGCCCACCGTGCCGCCGCGCCGCGCGCTTTCAGGGCGGTAGGGGTTGGACGTGAGCATGGTGGTTTCGCTCATGCCGTAGCGTTCCAGGATGGTGTGGCCGGTGCGGGCCTGCCAGGCCTTGAAAGTCTCGACCAGCATGGGCGCTGACCCACTGATGAACAGCCGCATGCGGCTGCACGCCTCGCGCGTCAGGCCGCGTTCGGCCAGCAGGCGCACATAGAGCGTGGGCACGCCCATGAAGATGGTGGCTTGCGGCAGGCGGGCCGCCACGGTGGCTGGGTCAAAGCGGTTCAGCCAGATCATCTTGCTGCCGTTCAGCAGCGCACCGTGGGTGGCCACGAACAGGCCGTGCACGTGGAAGATGGGCAGGGCGTGGATCAGCACGTCGTTGGCCTGCCAGCCCCAGTAATCCTTCAGCACCCGGGCGTTCGACAGCAGGTTGCCGTGGCTCAGCATGGCTCCCTTGCTGCGCCCGGTGGTGCCGCTGGTGTACAGGATGGCGGCCAGGTCGTCGGCGCTGCGCGGCACGGGGCTGTGCTGGTCGCTTTGATAGGCCGCGCGGTCCAGCAGGGTGCCGCTGCGGTCGTCGTTCAGGGTGTAGACGTGGGTGGTGCCGGCCTGAAAAGCGGTCTGGCTGATCCAGCCGAAATTCTTCTCCGCACACACCACCACGGCGGGCGCGGCATTGCCGATGAAATAGGCCACCTCGCTGGCCTGGTAGGCGTTGTTCAGCGGCAGGTAGACGTGGCCGCTGCGCAGCACGGCCAAGTAGAGCATCAAGGCTTCGACGCTCTTGTCGGTGTGCACGGCCACGCGGGAAGCAGCCGGCAGGTTCAGGCTGCCCAGCAGGTTGGCCAGCATGGCGCTGCCACGCTCCAGGTCGCGCCAGGTGTAGTACTGCGGCTGCGCGTGATCGTTCGTTTCCGTGGCGGTTTCCACCGCCGTGGCGTCCAGGTCGTCGGGGAAGGCCGCGCGCAGGGCCGCGTACAAATTCTGTGTGCTCAAAACGGTGCCTCGGTCGATTCAGTCCAGCTTGGCGCCCGAGGCCTTCACCACAGCCGCCCAGCGTTTGATTTCCTGGTGCACAAAACCGCCGAAGGCATCGCCGTACTGCGTGGGCACGTCGGCGCCCAGGTTGTTCCAGTTGGCCTTCAGTTCGTCGCTGGCGAGAGCCTTGCGCATTTCGGCCTGGAAGGCGGCGATGACTTCTTTGGGCGTGCCCTTGGGCGCAAACATGCCGTACCAGGTGCTGACGTCGTAGCCCGGCAAGCCGGCTTCTGCGGCGGTGGGCAGGTCGGCAAAGCCCGGCGCGCGCTTGCTGCCGGCCACAGCCAGGGCTTTCAGGCGGCCGCCCTTGATGTGGTTGGCGCTGCTGCCCAGACCGTCAAACATCAGGTCGACCTGGCCGGCGATCAGGTCTTGCAGGGCCGGGCCGGCACCGCGGTAGGGAATGTGGGTGATGAAGGTCTTGGTCTGCAATTTGAACAACTCGCCGGCCAGGTGGTGGCTGGTGCCATTGCCGGCGGAGCCGTAGTTCAGCTTGCCGGGGTTCTTGCGCAGGATATCGATCAGCTCTTTCAGGTTGCTGACCTGCACGCGGCCGGGGTTGACCACCACCACCTGGGGCACGCTGGCCACCAGACCCACGGGGACGAAGTCGCCTTCCAGGCTGTAGTCCAGCTTGGGGTACATGCTGGGCGCGATGGCGTGGTGCACGGCGCCCATGAAGAAGGTGTAGCCATCGGCGGGGGCCTTGGCCGCAACGCCGGCGCCCAGGTTGCCACCGGCACCGCCCTTGTTGTCGATGACGAATTGCTTGCCGGTGTTCTTGCTCATCATGGCGAACAAGGGCCGCGCGAAGGCGTCGGTGCCGCCGCCGGGCGGGAAGGGCACCACCACGGTCACCGGTTTGACGAGCCAGGGAGTTTGCGCGTGGATCCAGGGCGCTGCCAGGGCAGCGGCACTGGCAGCAAGGACTTGACGGCGGGTGTGTAGGTTCATGTTGGCAATGCTAAGGAAGCGCCAGCGCCCGGCACTACGGGATTTCCACGCCCGCGCGCCAGGGAGAAACCGGGCGTAACGGGGCGGGCTTGTTGGTACGCTAGGCCGGCCATGCCAGCCCCTCTATCCGCAAACCCGCCGCCGCGCCGCGCCGCCAGCAGCCCGCCGTTGCCGCTGGACGCCGACAGCGTGCTGGCGCTGGCGGCCAAAAGCATGTTCGATGTGTTCGCCAGCACGGCCCTGGGCACCATCGTGGTCGACCGCGAACACCGCATCGTCTGGATCGACGACGGCTACCGCCGCTTTCTGCCCGCGCTGGGCCATGTCGAAAGCGACTTCGTGGGCCGCCGCGTGGAAGAGGTGGTGCCCAACACGCTGATGGGCCAGGTCATCGAAACCGGCGAGGCGATGCTGGTGGACCTGCTGAGCAACCACGCCGGCACCTTTCTGGTCAGCCGCCTGCCTTTGAAAAGCGATGCCG
>JAYVBO010000572.1:0-2528 GCA_043750435.1 Betaproteobacteria bacterium
CGGGCGTACAGCGCCATCGCCAGCGTCACGCCCAGCAGGCCGCCGTGGAAGGACATGCCGCCCTTCCAGACCATCAGGATTTCGACCGGGTGGGCCAGGTATTCGGCGGGCTTGTAGAACAGCGCATAGCCCAGGCGGCCACCCAGCACCACGCCCAGCACGCCGTAGAACAGCAGGTCTTCGATGTCACGCCGGGTCCAGCCCACGCTGGCGAATTGCGGCAGCTTGACGCGGCGGCTGGCCAGGGCCAGGAACATCACGAAGGCGGCCAGGTAGGTCAGGCCGTACCAATGGATCTGGACGGGGCCGAGCGCAAGGGCGACGGGGTTGAACTGGGGATGCACGAGCATCGGTGGCGCTCCTGAAACTGGAGCGCGATTGTGCCGGGCTTGGGCACCACAGCGGCGCGCAGGTGAGCGGGCCGAATAAACTCGCCAGCTGTCCACGGAGAACATCGCATGAGCAGCAACCGCCGCAGCAAGAACATCACCGAAGGCGTGGCCCGCGCCCCCAACCGCAGCATGTACTACGCGATGGGCTACACCGAAAGCGACTTCGGCAAGCCGATGATCGGCGTGGCCAACGGCCACAGCACCATCACGCCTTGCAACTCAGGCCTGCAGAAGCTGGCCGACGCGGCCATCGTGGCGCTCAAAGAGGCCGGCGCCAACCCGCAGGTCTTCGGCACGCCGACCATCAGCGACGGCATGGCGATGGGCACCGAGGGCATGAAGTACAGCCTGGTGTCGCGCGAGGTGATTGCTGATTGCGTGGAAACCTGCGTCGGCGGCCAGTGGATGGACGGCGTGCTGGTCATCGGCGGCTGCGACAAGAACATGCCCGGCGGCATGATGGGCATGCTGCGCGCCAATGTGCCGGCCATCTACGTCTATGGCGGCACCATCCTGCCTGGCAAGTACAAGGGCCAGGACCTGAACATCGTCAGCGTCTTCGAGGCCGTTGGCCAGTTCAGCGCCGGCAAGATGTCGGAAGAAGACTTCTGCCAGATCGAACGCCGCGCCATACCGGGCACCGGCTCGTGCGGCGGCATGTACACGGCCAACACCATGTCGTCTGCTTTTGAAGCACTCGGCATGAGCCTGCCCTACGCCAGCACCATGGCCAACGTGGAAGACCCCATCGTGGCGCGCACGCAAGACGCGGCGCGGGCGCTGGTTGAAGCCGTGAAGCGCGACCTGAAGCCGCGCGACATCGTGACCAAGAAGTCCATCGAAAACGCCGTGGCGCTGATCATGGCCACCGGCGGCAGCACCAACGCCGTGCTGCACTTCCTGGCCATCGCGCACGCCGCTGAAGTGGAATGGACCATCGACGACTTCGAGCGCATGCGCAAGCGCGTGCCGGTGCTGTGCGACCTGAAGCCCAGCGGCCGCTTCCTGGCCATCGACCTGCACCACGCCGGCGGCGTACCGCAGGTGATGAAGTTGCTGCTGAACGCCGGCCTGCTGCATGGCGACTGCATGACCATCACCGGCAAAACGGTGGCTGAAAACCTGGCCGATGTGCCCGACGTGCCACGCGCCGACCAGCAGGTCATCCGCAGCATGGACAACCCCATGTACGCGCAAGGCCACCTGGCCATCCTGCGCGGCAACCTCAGCCCTGAGGGCTGCGTGGCCAAGATCACCGGCCTGAAGAGCCCGGTGATGACCGGCCCGGCGCGGGTTTTTGAGGACGAGCAAAGCGCGATGGCCGCCATCATGGCCGAGCAGATCAAGGCCGGCGACATCATGGTGTTGCGCTACCTGGGCCCCAAGGGCGGACCGGGCATGCCCGAAATGCTGGCGCCCACCGGCGCGCTGATCGGCCAGGGCCTGGGCGAAAGCGTGGGCCTGGTCACCGACGGCCGCTTCTCGGGTGGCACCTGGGGCATGGTGGTGGGCCACGTGGCGCCCGAGGCCTATGCCGGCGGCGTGATCGCCCTGGTACTCGAAGGCGACAGCATCACCATCGACGCCCACCAGTTGCTGCTGCAACTGAATGTGGACGACGCCGAACTGGCGCGCCGGCGCGCGCTGTGGAAGCAGCCCGCGCCGCGCTACACGCGCGGTGTGCTGGCCAAGTTCGCGCGCAATGCGTCCAGCGCCAGCTCGGGCGCGGTGCTCGACGGCGCGTGACGCCGGCAGCCGCAGCGGCGCAGGCCGCGCGCGGCCGGCGCGCCTAGTCGCGGCGCTGCGCCGGGTCTTCCGAGGCCGATCGGTCGGCCTGGGTCGGGTCAGCCGAGGTGCGGCGCGCCGCCGCATCCTGTCGCGCCCGGTCGACCTGCTTTTCGCGGCGGTGGTCCAGCCCCAGCGCTTCCAGCGCGCGGTCTCGGCGCTCGGTCTTGCGGCGTTCCATCTTGGCTATGGCGTTGCGTTGGGTCAAGCCGGTGGAATCCGCAAATTGCCACCACACGGCCGCCGCGCCGAAAGGCAGCAACAGCCAGCCCCAGGCCCAGTCCGTGACCGGCGACACGCCCAGCACGTACAGCGCCACCAGCAACACGCCCACGCCCACCAACCACATCG
>JAYVBO010000573.1:0-5874 GCA_043750435.1 Betaproteobacteria bacterium
CGCGGCGGATGTTGTCGATCTTGATGCCGCCGTCGACTTCCAGCCGGATGTCACGACCGGTCAGTTCGATCAACTTGCGCGCCTTCTCGATCTTGCGCAACGCGCCGTCGATGAAGCTCTGGCCGCCAAAGCCCGGGTTGACGCTCATGATCAGGATCAGGTCAACCCTGTCGATGACCCATTCCAGCACGTCCAGCGGCTCTGCCGGGTTGAACACCAGCCCGGCCTGCTTGCCTTCGGCCTTGATGAGCTGCAGCGTGCGGTCCACGTGCTGGCTGGCGTCGGGGTGGAAGCTGACCAGGTCGGCGCCGGCCTTGCAGAAGGCCTGCGCCAGGGCGTCCACCGGCTGCACCATCAGGTGCACGTCGATGGGCACGCTGCTGTGCTTGCGCAGGGCCTGGCAGACCATGGGCCCGAAGGTCAGGTTGGGCACGTAATGGTTGTCCATCACGTCGAAGTGGATCCAGTCGGCGCCGGCGGCAACCACGTTGCGCACTTCTTCGCCCAGGCAGGCGAAGTCGGCGGAAAGGATGCTGGGGGCGATGCGGTAAGTAGTCATCGGACGGATTCTAGAGATGGCGACCAAGCTCGGAGCCACGGAACCGGCTCTGCCGGGCCGTCGGCGGAGCATCCCCCTCGGGGGGCAGCGAGCGCCAGCGAGCTTGGGGGCAAAATGTCCTCATGGCCAAACCCGAGTTCCAGTGTGAGGCGCGCGTGCAGTACCTGCCCGAGCAGTCGAACCCACCCGAAGGGCCCTACGCCTTCGCCTACACCATCAGCATCCGCAACACCGGCGACATCACCGCGCAGCTGGTGGCGCGGCACTGGGTGGTGACCGACGCCAATGGCGACATCGAAGACGTGCGCGGCTTGGCCGTGGTCGGCCACCAGCCGCTGCTCAAACCCGGTGAGCACTTCGAATACACCAGCTGGACGCGCATCGCCACCCCGGCCGGCAGCATGCGCGGCACCTTTTTCTGCATGACCGAAGAGGCACGCCCCTTCGAGACCGAAGTGGCCGAATTCAGCCTGGTCTTCCCGGGCGCCCTGCATTGATGGCCGCCACCGCGAACGGCTGACATGGCCACCTGGGACCTGACCGCGCTGATCAACGCCGCCGACCCGAAGTCGGGCCAGGCCGAACGCCACCTGTGGCTGGTGCGCCTGATGGAATGGCTGCGCCACGCGCCCACCGCCGTGGACGGCGGCGGCGACCAGCGCACACCACTGCCGGTGCTGCGCCTGCGCCATCTGCTGAACCAGTTGGACAAACAGCCCGACCTGCGCGAAAAGGTGCGCGGCTTGGTCGCGGCCTTCTGGCAGGACATCGACGCCGCCGCGCTGTATGCCGACATGGGCTTCGGCGCCCGACGTTCCTTTGCCAGCGAACTGCTGACGCGTGTGCAGAACCGCGTGCTGCCCGGCACGCCTGAAACGCGCGACCTGGCGGCCCTGTTCCGCCTGCTGTTCGTGGCGGGCGATGCCCGCTGGATCAGCACGCTGGATGCGTCCACGCTGGCCCGCACTGTGGCCGTGGTGGGGCCCGACAGCGGCCAGGCGCAGGCGGCGCTGCTGGACGCCATCACCATCCTGGTCAGCGCCGTGCATGCCGGCGGCTACAGCCCCGCGCTGCGCCTGCGCATGGACGCCACGGCGCTGAAAGACAAACCCTTCCGGCAGATCACCGAAGCCGCAGCGGCGCTGCGCACCGCCGTGCTGGAAGGCCGCCACGAAGCCGCGCTGCAGGACGCCGCCTACCTGCGCGCGCTGCTGGACGCCTGCCGCCGCGCAGCCGACAGCGTGTTGCCGCACCTGGAGGAATTCGGCGTGTCGGTGGACATCGTCTACGACCTGGAACAGCTGCGGGCGCGCACCCACCGCATCGACCACCTGATGGCCTGCGTGCTGGCGCCCGACCCGCAAACCGAGGTCCGTGGCCTGATGCTGGCGCTGCTGCAGGCCCTGGGCGAACAACGCGGCGTGCGCGCCCTGTTGGCCCAGCACTACTCGCTGCTGGCCCGGCAGGTCACCGAGCGCAGCGCCGAAAGCGGTCAGCACTACATCACCCGCAACCGCAGCGAATACCGCGACATGCTGAAGCGCGCGGCCGGCGGCGGCGCGGTCATCGCCGGCACCACCTACGTCAAGTTTGCCGTGCTGGCCATCGGGCTGTCGGCCTTCTGGACCGGCTTCTGGGCGAGCACGAACTACGCGATCAGCTTCGTCATCGTGATGCTGCTGCACTGGACGGTGGCCACCAAGCAGCCAGCGATGACCGCCCCGGCGATGGCCGCCAGCCTGCCCAGCGTGAACGGCACGCCCGACGCCGACAGCGACGAGGCCATCGAAGGTTTCGTCGACCGCGTGGCGCAGCTGATCCGCTCGCAGGTGGCCGGCATCCTGGGCAACGTGGCGATCTGTTTCCCGCTGGTGCTGGGGGTGCAACTGCTGGCGCAGGCGCTGTGGGGCGCGCCGCTGGTGGGCGAGAAAGACGCGCACCACGTGCTCGAAAGCCTGACGCTGCTGGGCCCCAGCCCACTGTTCGCCGCCTTCACCGGGGTGCTGCTGTTCGCCAGTTCGCTGGTCGCCGGCTGGGCCGAGAACTGGTTCGTCTTCCACAGGTTGGACAGCGCCATCGCCTGGAACCCGCGCATCGTGGCCCGGCTGGGCAACGCGCGCGCGCAGCGCTGGTCGGGCTGGTGGCGCGACCACGTGTCGGGGCTGGCCGCCAACATTTCGCTGGGCCTGCTGCTGGGCTTGGTGCCGGCGCTGCTGGGCTTTGTCGGCCTGCCGCTGGAAGTGCGCCACGTCACGCTGTCCAGCGGCCAGTTGGGCGCCGCGCTGGGCGCCCTGGGCGCGCCGCTGTTGCAAGAGCCGGTGTTCTGGTGGTGCGTGGCGGGTGTCGCGCTCACCGGCGTACTCAATCTCACCGTCAGCTTCGGCTTGGCCTTCGCGGTGGCGCTGCGTTCACGCGGCGTGCGGCTGCAGCAGCTCCGGCGCGTGCTGCAGGCCATCGCGCAACGCCTGCGCCGCCAGCCACTGAGCTTCCTGTGGCCACCCCGGACTGACGGCGCCAACCCGACGGGCTGAGGTCTGGCGGCACGGCGGCTCAGCGTGGTGGGTCGTCGCGCTGTTCAGGTTGGCGTTCGCCCTTGCGGCGGCCGGCGAACATCGTCCACCAGACGATGAACACGAACAGCCCGCCGGCCAGCAATGCTTCGAAAATCAGCCACCACATCGAATCAAATCCTTGTGACCAGTAGCCAAGACCGCACGCGCGGCCACAGCAGATTGAGCGCCAGCCCGGCCATCACCAAGGCGGCCGCCAGCAACTTCCACGCAGGCAGCGGTTCACCCAGCATCAGCGCCGAAGAGCCCATGCCGAAAACCGGCACCAGCAGCGCCATTGGCACCACGGTGGCCGCCGGATGGCGGGCCAACAGCCAGCCCCACACCGCGTAGCCGAACAGGCTGTTGCCGACGGCCTGCCACAGCACCACACCCCACACGGTGGCGTCGGCCGCCGCCAGCGCCTGGGCGATGCGCGCCGGGCCGTCCACCCACAGCGTCAACAGCAGCAGGGGCGGCAGCGCGAAGGCGCTGGACCAGACCACCACGCCCAGCATGTCGACCCGGCCCATGCCGCGCGCCACGGTGTTGCCGCCGGCCCAACACAGCGCGGCGGCCAGCACCATCAACAGGCCCAGCGGCGTGGTGTGGGCGTCGGTGTGCGCGGCGATCACGGCCACGCCCGACGTGGCCAGCGCCAGCGCCAGCCACTGGAAGCCGCGCAGCCGCTCGCCGGTGGCGGCCATGGCCAGGCCGATGGTGAAGAAGACCTGGGTCTGGATGACCAGCGAAGCCAGCCCCGGCGCGATGTGGCCGCCCACCGCCAGGTAGAGCAGGCCGAACTGGCCGGCACCGATGAGCAAACCGTAGGCCGCCAGCCGGCGCCAGGGCACCGCCGGGCGCGGAATGAAAAATACCGCCGGCAGCAGCACCAGCGCAAAGCGCAACACCGCCAGCAGCAGCGGCGGCAGCGTGCCGAGTGCCAATTTGAAGATCGGAAAGTTGGTGCCCCACACGGCCACCACGGCCAACGCCAGCAGGGCGTGGCGCGCGGGCAGGCGCGCTTCGCTCACCGTCAAGGCGCCACCATCACGCGGTTGCGGCCCTGTGCTTTGGCGTCTTCCAGCGCGCGCAGTGCGCGGTCGAGTGTTTGCTCAACGGACTCACCGGCATGGTGTTCGGCCAGCCCGCCCGACAGCGTCACGCTCAGCGCGTGGACGCCGTTCAGGATCCGAAGCGCGCCCACGCGCTGGTGCAGCCGTTCCAGCCCGCCACGGGCCAGTGCGGCGCGCGTGTCGGACAGCATCAGCACAAATTCTTCGCCGCCCCAGCGTGCCAGCGTGTCCGACACCCGCACATGGCGCTGTGCTTCTTGCGACACCGCGCGCAGCACGGCGTCGCCCACTGCGTAGCCGTGGGCTTCGTTGACGGGCTTGAAGCTGTCGATGTCCAGCACCGCCAGGCAAAAAGTCTGCCCCGAACGCACGCAGCGCTGGTGCTCCTGTTGCATCAGCGCCTGCATGTGGCGGCGGTTGATCAGGCCGGTGAGTTCATCGCGCGTGGTGTGCTCACGCAGCAGCGACAAGGCCTGCGCCAGTTCGGCCCGGTGCAGGCGCGAACGCTGGCGCAGTTGCGCCAGCCGGCCAGCCAGGATGGACACGCCCGGCATCATCGTGGCCACCAGCAGGAAGTGGCCGAATTCGATGGCCGGCGGATAGGCGGCCGGCTGTGCCAAGGCCATGACCAGCATGGTGGCGCCGAAGAGCAGCACCGCGTACAGGCTGACCCAGCGCATCTGCTTGGGCGACGCCACGAAGATGCCGAACATCAGCACCACCATGACGATGGGGAACACCGCGCCACGCCCAGCACCCACCAGGGCGTAGGCCACCGCCGCGCTGGTCAGCGCGAAGACCATTTGCGGCACGGTCAAGGAAGGTTCATGCCGGCGCCGCGACCAGCCGCTGCGGATCAGCCCGAAGAAGGCCAGCATGCCGACGAAAGTGCCTGCCGCCCACCAGGCCACAGGTCCGGCAGGTGCGGCACCCACGCCCACGAAATAGGCCATGGCCAGCACCCCGGTGCCCAACAGCAGCATGGCCAGACCGGCTTGGGCCAGGCGCACCCGCTGCAGGGGTTCGGTGCTCAGCAGGGCGTCGAGCAGACGGCTCATGGATGGGGTGCACCTCGGCGGAAGAGGCCGCGAGGGTAGCGCACTTGGCCGCGCCGCGCGGGCGGCTGCAGCGCCCCGGTTGATGGGGCCTTCAGCGGCTGTGCAGCAAGTGGCCCAGCGGCAGGGCCGCACTCGCCTTGACTTCGCCCAGCGAGAAGCTGGTGTGCAGGTCCTTCACATTTGGCAGCTTGAACAGGGTGTCCATGGCCCAGCTCGAATAGGCGTCCAGGTCGGTACACATGACCTGCAGCTCAAAAGTGCCGGCGCCACTGATGTAGTGGCAGGCGATGACCTCGGGCAGTTCGCGGATGGCCGCTTCCAGCGCCCGGGTGGCGTCGGCGTTGTTCCGTTCGGCGTCGATGCGCACAAAGGCCAACACGCCCAGGCCGACCTTGCGCCTGTCGATTTCGGCGCGGTAGCCGGTGATGTAGCCCTGCGTTTCCAGCCACTTCACACGCCGCCAGGTGGGCGCGGCCGACAGCCCGATGCGCGCGGCCAATTCGGTGTTCGACAGTCGGGCGTCGGCCTGCAGTTCACGCAGGATGGCCGCGTCGTAGCGGTCCAGCGTGCCGGGGTGCCCATCGGCGGCTTCCGTCGCCGTGGGCGGCCCACCTGATGTTTTCCCTGATTCC
>JAYVBO010000574.1:0-5874 GCA_043750435.1 Betaproteobacteria bacterium
TGCGCTCGCTGGCCCGCGTGGCGGCCGAGGCCTTGGAGATGCGCCGCGCGCTGATCACCCGCAGCGTGGCGGTTGGCGCGCGCGAGGGCAGGGCCTCGGCCGATTCGATGCTGCTGCGCGAGGCGCACTTTCGCGCCCTGGTCGACGAACAGGTCGATCTGATCTCGCTGGCGCGGCCCGATGGCCAGCTGGTCTACGTCAACAACGCCTATGTTCATCATTTGCGCCGCAGCCGCGAAGCGCTGATCGGCAGCAACCTGTTCGACCTGATCCCGCCCGACGTGCGCGAGACGGTGCGCGACCGCATCGCCGGCGTGCTGGCCACCGGTGTCGCGGCGTCCAGCGACAACCCGTGGCTGCTGCCCGACGGCAGCGAGCGTGTCGTCGACTGGACCAACACCGTGCAGCGCGATCTTGACGGGCAGGCGCTGCTGCAATCGGTAGGGCGTGACGTCACCGTGCAACGCCAGACCGAACAAGCACTGCGCCAAAGCGAGGCGCGCCTGGCGCGCACCGAGGCCATAGCTCGGGTCGGCGGCTGGGAGCTGGATTTGCAGACCCAGGCCTTGCACTGGTCGGCGGAGACACGGCGCATCCACGGCGTGCCGGCAGACTTCGTGCCTTCGCGGGACCGGGTGTTCAGCCGCTACGAGCCCGAGGCGAGAGCTGAGCTCGACGCGGCCGCGAATTTGGCCGTAGCCACCGGGCAGGGCTGGGACCTTGAGTTGCCGCTGCGCAGTGCCGATGGCCGCCGCCTGTGGGTGCGCTCGCTGGGCGAGGTGGAAGTGGTCGACGGCGTGGCACGGCGCCTGGTCGGCACCCTGCAGGACATCACCGATCGCAAGCGCCTGCAACACAAGCTGGCCGAGGGCGAGCAGTTCGTGCGCACGATCACCGACAACCTGCCGGTGCGCATCGCCTATGTCGACAGTGAACTGCGCTACCGCTTCGTCAACCGCCTCAGTTGCGAGCGTTTTGGTCTGCCGCGTGAGCAGATCATCGGCCGCACGCGTCAGGAACTGACCGGTCTGGGCCTGGAGCCGGAGCTGCAATCGCGCGTGTTGGCGCTGGAGGGCGGTCAATCACAGCGCTACGAAATCGAGGAGCGCCTGCCCGGCACCACGCGGCGCATCGAGGTTCACCTCATCCCCGACCTGGACGCCACCGGCGGCCGGCCGCGCGGCCACTACAGCATCGGCCTCGACATCACCGAGCGCAGCGCCGCGATGGCGGCGATGCAGACCCTGACCACCGTCTTCGACGCCACGCCCGATCTCGTTGTGCAGGCCGACCGGCGCGGCGCCATCAGCTACATGAACCCGGCCGCGCGTCGGGTTACCGGCCTGATGCAGGACGACCCCCTCGTCGGGCGCAACGTCGCCGAATTCAACACCCACGAGACCAACCGGCTGTTCGCCACCACCATCATGCCGGCGGTGGCAGCGCAGGGCTGGTGGCAGGGCGAAGTCACGGTCTACGCTGCCGGCCGGCGCGTGTTGCCGGTCAGCTATCTGGTCATCGGCCACCGCGACCCGGCCGGCAACATCGGCCGCTACTCGGCGGTCATGCGCGACATCAGCGCCGAGGTGGCGGCCAAGCAGTTGCTGCAACAGCAGACCTCGGCTTTAGCGGCGGTGGTCGAGGCCATTCCGGCACTGGTGGTCGTGGTGGATGGCGAAGGGCGATTTCGCGGCATCAACCGGGCTTTTGAGCGCTGGAGCGGCTACAGCCGCGACCAGCTGATCGGCCAGTCTTTCGAAGATCTGTTGGGCCCGCAGGCCGATGAGCGGGGCCGTTCGCGCGTGGCCCAGGTGCTGGCCGGCGAGGCGGTGGCCTACACCCAGGCCTTTGTCAGCGGTCAGTTCAGCAACCACCTGTCGGTGAGCCTGGTGCCGCTGCGGCTGGGCAACGGCCTGGTGGACGGTTTTGTCGCCTTGGCCCAGGACGTGACGCAGCAGCGCGAGGAAGCGGTGCGACTGCTCGACCTGGCGCAGCGCGACACGCTGACCGGGCTGCTCAACCGCAGCGGCCTGCAGCAGTACCTTGGACTGCAGCAGGCCACCATCGGCGGCGGCAGGCTGGCCCTGCTGTGCATCGACCTGGACCACTTCAAGCCCGTGAATGACCGGCACGGCCACCCGGTGGGCGACCGGCTGCTGCAGGCAGTGGCGCAGCGCCTGAAGGGCCTGGTGCGGCCAACAGACGCCGTCGCGCGGCTGGGCGGCGACGAATTTGCCATCGTGCTGTCCGGCGTGCGCGAAATGGCGCACGCGCTGGCGGTGGCCGACAAGGTGGTCGAAGCCGCGCGTCAGCCTTTCGAGGTCGACGGACTGGTGCTGGACATCGGCGCCAGCGTCGGTGTGGCGCTGGGCACCGGAGCCGACTGGAACGAACTGCTGGCGCGCGCCGACGCGCAACTCTATGCCGCCAAGCAGGCCGGCCGCGGCCGCCGCCGGGCTGAAGGGCCGGCGGACGCGACTTAGCCCAAGCAATTGCCGTCAGGCCTGCGACCGTTTGGGCGCTTGCCGGCGCGCAAGACTCAGCCCCACGACAGCCAGAGCGACCAGCGCCAGCGAAGAGGGCTCGGGTAGGCCGGGCGGCGTCGCGCCGCTGGCGCAATGGCCCGAGATGGTGTTGGTGTCGAGGGTCACCGCGCCAGTCAGCGCAATGGCGCGGCCGCACTGGATCGTCGACGTGGTGTTCATCGTGATGCTGGTGTGGGCCAGGATGGTGCCGGCGAACGCGGTGCTGGTGCCCAGAGTGGCTGAAGTGCCGATCTGCCAGAACACGGTGTTGTCAAAGATCGGGTCGATGAAATTGATGGCCGCGTTGCTGGCGGTCGTGAGTGCACTCCCGATCTGAAAGACGAAAACGGCATTCGGGTTGTTGAGATTGTTGAGGGTCAACGTTCCGGTCAGTTGCGCCGATGAAGAAAAGGTATAGACGCCCGGCAGCAGCGTCTTGCCGCCCAGATCCTGCCCCGAGAGATCCGTCGTCGAGGCCATGCCAGCCAGCGTGTTGTAGGTGGTGTTCGAATCGACCTGTGCCTGCTGGGCAACCGCGTCGGTTTGATGCACCACGCCACCGTGGGTGATGCTGCCCAGTCCGGTGATCGAGGTGCCAGGATACAAGCCCAGGTCGCCCCAAATCGTGGTCGAGCCTGTGTTCGTCACCGTCGAGGCGCCCAGTACCGCGAAGCTCTGCGCCGTGCCCAGCGCAATGGGCGATGCCCAAGCCGCCGAGGCGCTGCACAGCGCCCCGAACAAGATCCATACCGCCGACTGAACCTGGTTGCGGATGTTCATGGCTCGCTCCTCGATTTGTTCATCCCTGTCGCTGCGGCAGTTCTTTTCGAAGCACCGTCAAGGTAAGTATCCGCTTCTTGACTCGGTTCTACCCCCCCCCCCCGGGGATGCGGGTGGAGTTCGAACTTGTGTGCGGCGGCGCACCGATAGCGCCACCGCCACCGCAAGCATGGTGGCGGCCAGGGTCTGCGCATTGCGCTGCGGCTGCGGCTGCGGCTTGCCGTGTGTACCGGCTACAGCCGCCGGTGGGCCAATGCCGGCAGTTGGGTGCGAACCTGCGCCAGGCGCGCGGGGTCGACTTCGGCGATGACGAAGCCTTCGCCTTCGGCGCGTTCGTCCACCACCTCGCCCCAGGGATCAATGACCATGGTGTGGCCCCAGGTGCGGCGGCCGTTGGGGTGGGTGCCGCCTTGCGCTGCGGCCAGCACGTAGCACTGGTTTTCAACCGCGCGAGCGCGCAGCAGCAGTTCCCAGTGCGCCTGGCCTGTGGTGTGGGTGAAGGCGGCGGGCACGCACAGCAGGTCGCAGGGCGGCGTCATCAGCGCGCGGTACAGCTCAGGGAAGCGCAGGTCGTAGCAGATCGACAAACCCACGCGCAGCGGCCCGGCCTGCAAGGTCACCGGCTTGCTGCCGGCACACAAGGTGCGGCCTTCGTCGTAGCTTTCGCGGCCGTTGTCGAAGGCGAAGAGGTGAACCTTGTCGTAGTGCGCCGCCTCGGCGCCATCCGGGCCGTAGACGCAGCAACGGTTCAGCACCTGGCCCTGACCTTCGCTGCCCGCGCCGGTTTTCACGGGCAGCGTGCCGCCGACCAGCCAGATGGCGTGTTCGCGCGCGGTGTCGGCCAGGAAGCGCTGGATGGGGCCGGCGCCGGCCACTTCGGCCAGCGCCAGCTTGTCGGTGTCGCGCTGGCCCATGGTGCAGAAGTATTCGGGCAGTTGCACCAGGCCGGCCCCGGCTGCTGCGGCCTCGGCGATCAGCCGCGCGGCGGCTTCACGGTTGGTGGGCCAATCGGGGGCGGAAACCATCTGGACGGCGGCGATCTTCATGCGCACATTGTGGCCAAAATCCCCCTCTGACTGTCCGCCTTGCATGGCCGGCTACGCTTATCCTGATACCGAGCCAACCGCTGCCACGACAGCGTCGCCCCCCACGATGACCCCGAGGCTTATCTGATGCCGACTGACGCCGCGCCGCCGCCAGCCACCGCCCTGGCGTCGCACAGCCGCTACGTGCAGCGCATACGCCGGCGCTACGCTGCCGAACTGGCGCTGTTGCCGCCGGGCGCGCCCGACGCCGCCACCATCACTGCCCTGGTGCTGCGCCTGCGTGACACCACGGCCCGCGAACTGCCCTGCGCGCTGCGCGTGGCGCGCCACCTGGTCATCGAACGCTTGGCGGTACTGGACATCGAGTGCGGCGCCGCGTTGGACACCGTCACCCACACCATGACCGCACTGGCCGAGGCCACGCTGGAACTGGCGCTGGCCCAGGCCCACAGCGAAGCCGACGAACGCCACGGCGCGCCGCTGGACGCGCAGGGCCAGCGCGTCGAATTCTGGGTGGTCGGCATGGGCAAGCTGGGCGCGCGCGAATTGAATGTGTCATCGGACATCGACCTGATCTACCTCTACGAAGACGACGGCATGACGGACGGCGCGCGGGCGGTGTCTTGCCACGAATACTTCGGCCTCGTGGTCAAGCGCCTGTACGCCCTGATCGGCGAAACCACGGACGACGGCTTCGTCTTTCGCATGGACCTGGCGCTGCGGCCCAATGGCAATTCAGGCCCGCCGGCGGTGAGCCTGGCGATGCTGGAAAACTATTTGCAGGTGCAGGGCCGCGAATGGGAACGCTTCGCCTGGCTGAAGAGCCGCGTGGTGGCACCGCGCGCCGCCGTCACCAGCGGCCGTGCCTTGGCGCTGCGCGCATTGGTCACACCATTCGTTTATCGGCGCTACCTGGACTACGGCATCTTCGAAGGCCTGCGCCAGTTGCACCGCAAGATCCGCGACGAAGCGCAGCGCCGCGCCGCCGGCCGGCCCGAACGCGCGAATGATGTGAAGCTGTCGCGCGGCGGCATACGCGAAATCGAATTCACCGTGCAGTTGATGCTGGTGGTGCGCGGCGGGCAGTACCCCGAAATCCGCACGCGCAGCACCTTGCGCGGCCTGCAGCGCCTGGTCAGCAAGGGCCTGATGAAGGCCGACACGGCCGACAAGCTGGCCGCCGGCTACACCTTCTTGCGCCGCGTCGAGCACCGCATCCAGTTCCTGGACGACCAGCAAACGCATCTGCTGCCGTGCAACGACGAAGACCTGTCGTGGATTGCTCGTAGCATGGGTTACCCCTGCAGCTTGCCCAGCAAGCCCGGCGCTTGCGCCTTGCTGGACCGCCTTCTGGAAGTGCGCGAAACGGTGGCCGCCGAATTCGACACCCTGCTGCGCGACGGCCAGGGTGCCACCAGCGATGGCAACAAGAGCCCGTGCAAAGGCTGCACCCCCGGCCCGCTGCCGGTGGACAGCGAAACCCTGCTGGAACGCCTGCCGGTTGAACTGGCCGAACGCCTGCG
>JAYVBO010000575.1:0-2511 GCA_043750435.1 Betaproteobacteria bacterium
GCTGATGAAGAAGTTCTACGCCCAAGGCGGCGTGAGCATCAGCGACGCGGCCATGCAGAAGGAATTCGACACCCGGCCGACCTTCGATCTGGCGCAGCAACTGACGCACATGGACCGCGCACGCGGCAGCTCGGACATGGACAGCTGGTTCGGCCAGATCGCCGTCTTCATGCGCGGCAGCGGCGCCATCCAGAGCGTTCCGCCGTCAGCCGACTACGTCACCGACGTCTACATGAAGCGCGTGCAAGCCGACCCCAAGCTGCGCGAATTCGCCAACCGGGCGCAGTGATCCGCAGCCCGTTCACCCCCAGGAATCCACCATGGCCATCACCCACCTGAAGACCGCGAGCAAAACGCCCGAAACCGAAACCGCCACGGCCCAGGCGGTGGTCAGCGAGATGCTGGCCGAGATCGCCGCGAACGGCGAAGACGCCGTGCGCGCCTACGCCAAGAAGCTGGACCAGTGGACGGGCGGCATCGTGCTGAGCCGCGCCGAAATCGACGCCCGCGCGGCCGAGGTGCCGGCCACAGTCAAGCGCGACATCGACTTCGCCATTGCACAGGTCAGCGCCTTCGCGCATGCGCAGCGGGCCTCGCTCACCGACTTCAGCGTCGGCCTGCACCCGGGCGTGACGGCCGGCCAGCGCGTGCTGCCGGTCAACGTGGCCGGCTGCTACGCGCCGGCCGGCCGCTACGCGCACATCGCGTCGGCCTACATGGGCGTGGCCACGGCCAAGGCGGCGGGCGTGAAGACCATCGTGGCCTGCTCGGGGCCCTTCCGTGGCGGGCCCATGCACCCCTATCTGCTCTACGCCTTCAACCGCGCAGGGGCAGATGTGATCCTGACCCTGGGCGGCGTGCAGGCCATCGCCACCATGGCCGGCGGCTTGTTCACCGGCAAGCCGGCCGATGTGATCGTCGGCCCGGGCAACAAGTTTGTGGCCGAGGCCAAGCGTGCGCTGTTCGGGCAGGTCGGCATCGATGTGTTCGCCGGGCCTTCGGAAGTGGCGGTGATTGCCGACGAAACGGCCGACCCCGACATCGTCGCCAGCGACCTGGTGGGCCAGGCCGAACACGGCCATGAATCACCGGCCTGGCTGTTCACCACCAGCCGCACGCTGGCCGAACAGGTGATGGCGCGCGTGCCGGTGCTGATCGCCCAACTGCCGCCCACCGCGCGCGACGCCGCCGGCTGCGCCTGGCGCGACTACGGCGAAGTGATGCTCTGCGACACGCGCGAAGAAGTCGTCGCGCTGTCCGACCGCTACGCCAGCGAACACCTGGAAGTGCACGCCCGCGACCTGGACTGGTGGCTGAACACGCTGACCTGCTACGGCTCACTCTTCCTGGGCGAAGAAACCACCGTGGCCTATGGCGACAAGGCCAGCGGCCCCAACCACGTGCTGCCGACCAAGGGCGCGGCGCGCTATTCGGGCGGCCTGTCGGTGCACAAGTTCATGAAGACCCTGACCTGGCAGCGTATGACGCGTGAAGGCGCGCGCGACATCGGCGAAGTCACCGCCCGCATTTCGCGCCTGGAAGGCATGGAAGCGCATGCGCGTACCGCCGACGACCGGCTGGCCAAGTACTTCCCCGGCCAGAACTTCGAACGCGGCGAGCCGGTGACGGTTTGAACGTGGCGACGCCCGCGACCGCGCCGGTGCCCACGCCCATCGCTGCGCTGTTCGACCTGAGCGGCCGCCGTGCCGTGGTTACCGGTGGCAACGCCGGCATCGGCCTGGCGATGGCGCGCGCCCTGGGGCGGGCCGGCGCCCAGGTGCTGCTGCTGGCGCGCCGCCCCGCCGAGCTGGCGCAGGCGGTGGCCGAACTGTCGGCCGAAGGCATCACCGCGCAAGGCCTGACGGCCGACCTGAGCGAGGTGGACGCGTTGGGCGCCACGGCCACCGAGGCCGAACGCCGGCTGGGCGGCGTGGACATCCTGGTCAACGCCGCCGGCGTCAACCTGCGCCAGCCTTTTGCCGACGTGACGCCGCAGGCCTGGCAGACGCAGATCGCGCTGCACCTGACGGCACCCTTTTTCCTGACCCAGGCCCTGGCCCCCGGCATGGCCGCGCGCGGCTGGGGCCGCATCATCAACATCGCCTCGCTGCAAAGCTACCGGGCCTTCGCCAACAGCGCACCCTACGGCGCCGGCAAGGGCGGCGTGGTGCAGCTGACGCGGGCCATCGCCCAGGAATGGTCGGGGCGCGGCGTGACCTGCAACGCCATCGGCCCGGGCTTCTTCCCCACCGCACTCACGGCCGCTGTCTTCGACAACGCCGAACTGGCGGCGCGCCACGCCGCGCAGACCTGCGCTGGCCGCAACGGCCGGCTTGAAGACCTGTACGGCGCCACCGTCTTCCTGGCCAGCGAGGCTTCGGCCTACATCACCGGCCAGACCTTGATGGTGGACGGCGGCTACACCGCGAAATGAACTGACTGCTATCAAGGAAACGACGATGCGAGCCCTGGTCTACACCCAACCCGGCGAGATGCAATTGCAAGACCGCC
>JAYVBO010000576.1:0-2508 GCA_043750435.1 Betaproteobacteria bacterium
CTGCAACAGGATCTGCGGCCGCGTCTTGCCGGTCCTTTTGTGACGCTGCGGCGCGGCAACGGGGTGGCGGCTGCAGGTTCCACCGCATCAGCCCTGCGATTTTTCGCGCAAGGTCTGGGCCACCCCGTACAGCAGCCGGCGCCATTCATTCCCCAGCCGGTAGGCGTAAGTCGGCAGCCGCCGCGTCCACCTGAATTTGCGGCTGCTGCCGGGCATTGCTTCGATGGTGCTGGCGATCTCGCTGTCGTGCCCGCAGGGCGTGGGCGTCACCAGGCGCACCTTCAGGCCAAAACGCCAGCCCTGGTCGAAGACGTGGTCGTAGGGCAGTTGCATCGGCAGCAGGCCGCCGGGTTCGCGCAAATAGGCCTGCGCGGCGCGGCGGTTGATGAGGTAGGCGCTGCTGCCGGTGCAGCGGCTGAGCATCACCGCCAGATCATGGCCGGGCGACAGAGGCAACACGCGCTGCGGCGTGCCCGAGTGCACGGCGGACAGCTTGACCATGTCCCAGCGGGCCGCGTTCGCCATCAGACCCTGCAGCACGGCCGGCAGACTGTCCTGCAGCAGCACATCGTCTTCCAGGATCAGCGCGAACGCCGCGTCCGTGGCCAGGAACAGCCGCATCGCCTCGACATGCGACAGGTAACATCCCAGCTCGCCCAGCACCGGTGTCATGCCGTGTTTGCGGCGGTAGGCCGCCTCGTCCAGCGCGGCGTGTTGCGCGGGCGTCAGGGCGCGGGCATCGACGGCCGGCAGGCGCGTGAACGGCAAGGCCAGCGCCTGCAACTGAAAGCGGATGCGCGCCAGCCTTTCGGGCGCCCGGTCGAGGTTGATCACCCATGTTTGCAAGCCATCCATCTGAGCCATTGTCTGTGAGCCCCGCATGAACCATCCTGCTGTCAGCTGGGGCCTGGCCCTCGCGGCCTTCGTTGTGGGCTATATCGGCTACGGCTGGGCCGGCGTGGCGCTGGCCTTCACGGCCGTCACTTTCTGGTTGCTGCTGCAGTTCAGCCGCGCCGTGCGCGTGCTGCGCACCGCCGGCGGCAACCCCATCGGCCAAGTGCCGAATGCGGTGATGCTGCAGGCCAAGCTGGTCAAGGGCATGCGGCTGCCGCAGATCCTGAAAGTCACCCAGAGCCTGGGCCGCCCGATCGGCGACGCGCCACCCGGGGTGGTGGCCAACTACGCCTGGACCGATGCCGGCGGTGACGAAGTGCGCATCGTGATGCAGGGCGGGCGCCTCACTGAATGGGCCCTGCACCGGGCCGCTGCCTAGAATCGCCGTCTCTCCCAAGCACCCCGACTCAAAGGAATTCCCATGTCGATGTCCGACCGCGACGGCAAGATCTGGATGGACGGCCAGATGGTCGATTGGCGCGACGCCAAGATCCACGTGCTGACCCACACCCTGCATTACGGTTGCGGCGCCTTCGAAGGCGTGCGGGCCTACAACACGGCCAGCAAGGGCACGGCCATCTTCCGCCTGCAGGAACACACCGAACGGCTCTTCAACAGCGCCAAGATCTTGCGCATGAAGATTCCGTTCAGCCCGGAAGAGGTGATGGAAGCGCAGCGCGCGGTGGTGCGGGTCAACAAGCTGGAGAGCTGCTACTTGCGCCCGCTGGTCTGGATCGGCGACAAGAAGCTGGGCGTCAGTCCCAAGGACAACGACATCCACCTGATGGTCGCGGCCTGGCCCTGGGGTGCCTACCTGGGTGAAGAAGGCCTGAAGCGCGGCATCCGTGTGAAAACCAGCAGCTACACGCGCCACCACGTGAACATCACCATGACCCAGGCCAAGGCGGTGAGCAACTACACCAACAGCATCCTGGCCAACATGGAAGTGACGGATGAAGGCTACGACGAGGCTTTGTTGCTGGACCCGAGCGGCTTCGTCAGCGAAGGCGCGGGCGAGAACATCTTCGTGATCAAGAAGGGCGTGGTCTACACGCCCGACCTGTCGGCCGGCGCTTTGAACGGCATCACGCGCGACACCATCTTGAACATCTGCCAAGACCTGGGTCTGAAGCTGGTGGAAAAGCGCATCACCCGCGACGAGGTCTACATCAGCGACGAGGCTTTCTTCACCGGCACCGCCGCCGAAGTGACGCCCATCCGCGAACTCGACCGCATCGAGCTGGGCGCCGGCGAATTTGCAGGCACACGCGGCCCCATCACCGAAAAGATCCAGACCGCCTTCTTCGACATCGTGAACGGCCGCAACCCCAAGTACGCCGGCTGGCTGACCGCGGTGAAGGACTGAACACCATGAGCACCACCGAACCCAAGGCCGTCGTTGAACTGCTGGCCGCCGATCTGACAGGTCCCGGCGTGGTCTTCTGCCCCAACCCGAAGATGACGCTGTGGAGCAGCCACCCGAAAGTCTTCATCGACGTGGGCGGCACTGGCGAAGGCAAGTGCCCGTATTGCGGCACGGTGTACCGGCTGAAGGCCGGGGAAGCGAGCCCCCAGGCTCACTAGCGTTCGCTACCCCCCGAGGGGGCCATTCGC
>JAYVBO010000577.1:0-2507 GCA_043750435.1 Betaproteobacteria bacterium
GGCCTGGTGTGGGAATGGGTGGACGACTTCAATGCGCTGCTGGTGAACGCCGACAGCCGCAGCGGCGACGACCCCGACAAGCTGAAATTCTGTGGCGCTGGCGCCATCAACCTGCAAGACAAGCAGAACTACGCGGTGCTGATGCGCATTGCGCTGCTGTCTTCGCTGAACGCATCCGACAGCACCAGCAGCCTGGGCTTTCGTTGCGTGCGGCCGAATCTGAAAGCAACACCATGAACTTGAATCTGCTGCGCGGCTGGGCCGCGATCGGCCTGAGCCTGCTGCTGGCCGCGCAAACGGCCAGCGCTGCCAGCACACCGGCCGCCGCTGCGACCTTGTCGGCCAATTCGGTCTACCAACTCAAGATGGCGCTGACCGACCAGCAGGGCCGCAGCGTGGGCCTGGACGCCGGGCGCGGCCACGCGGTGCTGGTCAGCATGTTCTACACGTCCTGCGAATTCGTCTGCCCGATGCTGGTGGAAGCCTTGCGCGACACCGAAGCCAAGCTCAGCGCCGACGAGCGCTCGCGCACCTCGGTGCTGCTGGTCACCTTCGACCCGGTGCGCGACACCGTGGCCGTGCTGCAGAAAACCGCCGCGCAGCGCGAACTCGACCCCAGCCACTGGACCATGGCGCGCACCGACCCCGCCAGCGTGCGCAAGCTGGCCGCCGTGCTGGGCGTGCAGTACCGCTTGCTGCCCAATGGCGACTACAACCACACCACCGCGCTGATCCTGCTGGACGCGCAAGGCCGCATCGCCGGCCGCACGACGCAGCTCGGCGACGCCGATCCGGCCTTCGTGCTGAAAGTGAAGGCGGCGGTGCGCGGCGCGGCGCCCTGACGGCCTCGCCGGGCTGCAGCGCCGGGCTGCAGCGCTACAGTGCGGCGATGAACACGTCCACGCCCACCACAGCCCTGTCCCGCCCCGCCTTGCACGCGCTGCTGCGCGCCATGCCCAAGGCCGAACTGCACATCCACATCGAAGGCTCACTCGAACCCGAGTTGATCTTCGCGCTGGCCCAGCGCAACGGCCTCACGCCGGCCTATCCCAGCGTCGAAGCGCTGCGCGCGGCCTATGCCTTCAGCGATCTGCAAAGCTTCCTGGACATCTATTACGCCGGGGCCAGCGTGCTGCTGCAGGAAGCGGACTTCTTCGACATGGCCTGGGCCTATTTCCTGCGCGCCAAGGCCGACAACGTCGTCCATGCCGAACTCTTCTTCGACCCGCAGACCCACACCGACCGCGGTGTGCCGATGGCCCACGTCATCCACGGCTTGAAGCGTGCCTGCGACCGCGCCCACAGCGAACTGGGCATCAGCGCCAGCCTGATCCTGTGCTTCCTGCGCCACCTCAGCGAAGCAGCGGCTTTTGAAACGCTGGAAGCCGCGCTGCCCTACCGCAGCAGCTTCATCGGCGTGGGCCTGGACAGCAGTGAACAGGGCCACCCGCCCGAGAAGTTCGCCCGCGTCTACGCGCGCTGCCGCGAACTGGGTTTGCATGCGGTGGCGCATGCCGGCGAAGAAGGCCCGCCGGCCTATATCTGGGCCGCGCTGGACGTGCTGAAGGTGGAACGCATCGACCACGGCGTGCGCAGCATCGAAGACGCCGCGCTGATGCAACGCCTGGCCGCCGAGCGCGTGCCGCTGACGGTGTGCCCGCTGTCCAACGTCAAGCTCTGCGTCTACAAGACCATGGCCGAACACCAGTTGCCGGCCCTGTTGGAAGCCGGCCTGTGCGCCATGGTCAACAGCGACGACCCGGCCTACTTCGGCGGTTACATCAACGACAACTTCATCGCCACCTTCGACGCCCTGCCGCAGCTGGGCGCGGCCCAGGCTTACACGCTGGCCGCTAACAGCTTCGAAGCGGCCTTCGCGCCGGCAGCGGACAAGGCGCGTTGGATGGCGGCGCTGGACGCGTGTTTCGCAGCTGCGGGGAACTGACCCGCCGTTCCGATTCAGACGCGCGACAACGCCGCCGCCCCGGGCCCGAAGGCATAGCTGTCCATGCCCAGGTCGCCGAATTCCAGGCTGGCGTGGATGCGCTCAGCCGGCCCGGCGCCCGGGTTCGCTCCAGCCCCCTCGCCCACGCCCGCGCCGGCGGCGATGAAGAAGGGCAGCAGGTGTTCGTCGCTGGGGTGCATCAGCGCGGCGTGCGGGGCTTGCGCGCGGTAGTCCAGCAGGGCCGGCCAGTCGGCGGCGGCCACGCGGGCCGCGAACCATTCGCGAAAGGCCGTGCTCTCGGGCGTGGCGGCGCTGTCCACCGGTTGCAAGCCGCCGCTGGCGAAGACGCGCTGCAGGTTGTGCGTGATGGCGCCGCTGCCGATGATCAGCACGCCTTCGTCGGCCAGCGGCGCCAGCGCCGCGCCCAGCGCGAACAGTTGCGCCGGCGTCCAGTTGGGCGGCCAACCCAGCGGCAGCACGGGCACGCTGGCGTCGGGGTAGACGTAGCGCAGCGGCGTCCAGATGCCGTGGTCCAGCCCGCCTTGGTCCACGCGGTGCACGG
>JAYVBO010000578.1:0-2497 GCA_043750435.1 Betaproteobacteria bacterium
AGCGCCCGGGCTACCGGAGGGCCCTGCTTGGTAGCGCGGCTGGTTCAACACGAAGTCGGGGTTGGGCTTGCGGCTGGCCGGGTCTTGGCCGGGCTCGCCCGGGTCCAGGTAGCGCCAGGCGTCAAACAGGTTGGGGCCGAAGCCCGAACGCGCAATCGACTTCAGGAATTGCTTGGGAATGATGGCGTCGGTGTCGACGTTGTCGCGGTCCATTGGCGCGACCAAACCTTTGTGGAGGGTGAAAGCTTCCATCTGTGTTGCTCCTGTTCAGCCGATGCGACGGACGTCAACGAAATGGCCATTCAGCGCAGCAGCCGCCGCCATCGCCGGGCTGACCAGATGGGTGCGGCCACCCGCGCCCTGCCGGCCTTCGAAGTTGCGGTTGCTGGTGCTGGCGCAGCGTTCGCCGGGTTCCAGCCTGTCGGCGTTCATGGCCAGGCACATGCTGCAGCCGGGCTCGCGCCATTCGAAGCCGGCGGCGGTGAAGATCGTGTGCAGGCCCTCGGCTTCTGCCTGCGCCTTCACCTGGCCCGAACCGGGCACCACCATTGCCACCTTCACGTTGGCCGCCACGCGCTGGCCGGCGCGCTTGACCACGGCAGCGGCCTCGCGCAGGTCTTCGATGCGGCTGTTGGTGCACGAGCCGATGAAGACCTTGTCGATGCGGATGTCGGTGATGGGCTTGTTCGGCGTCAGGCCCATGTAGACCAGCGCGCGCTCGATGGCGTCGCGCTTCACCGCGTCTTTTTCTTTGTCGGGGTCGGGCACGCGACCGTCCACCGGCAAGACCATCTCGGGGCTGGTGCCCCAGGTGACTTGCGGCTGGATCAAGGCAGCATCCAGTTCCACCACGCTGTCGAAGTGCGCGCCGGGGTCAGACTGCAGCGTGCGCCAGTGCGCCACGGCGTGGTCCCACTCCACGCCGGTGGGCGAGAACATCCTGCCTTTGCAATAGGCGATGGTCTTTTCGTCCACCGCCACCAGCCCCGCGCGGGCGCCGGCCTCGATGGCCATGTTGCAGACCGTCATGCGGCCTTCCATGCTCAGGCTGCGGATGGCGCTGCCGGCGAATTCAATGGTATGACCATTGCCGCCTGCGGTGCCTATTTTTCCGATGATGGCCAGCACCACGTCTTTGCCGGTGACACCCAGGCCCAGCTTGCCTTCGACCTTGACCAGCAGGTTCTTGGCCTTCTTGGCCAGCAGCGTCTGCGTGGCCATCACGTGCTCGACCTCGCTGGTGCCGATGCCGTGGGCCAGCGCGCCAAAAGCGCCGTGGGTGCTGGTGTGGCTGTCGCCGCAGACCACCGTCGTGCCCGGCAGCACGGCGCCGTTTTCAGGCCCGATGACGTGGACGATGCCCTGGCGCTTGTCCAGGAACGGGAAATAGGCGGCCGCACCGCTGGCCTTGATGTTGGCGTCCAGCGTGGTGATCTGCAGCTTGCTGATCGGGTCGGTGATGCCGTCGTAGCCATCCGCCCAGCCCGTGGTGGGCGTGTTGTGGTCGGCGGTGGCCACGATGGAGCTGACGCGCCAGACCCTGCGGCCGGCCAGGCGCAGGCCTTCGAAGGCCTGCGGACTGGTGACTTCGTGCACCAGGTGGCGGTCGATGTAGAGGGTGGCGGTGCCGTCCTCTTCGGTGTGGACGACATGTTCGTCCCACAGCTTGTCGTAAAGGGTTCTGGCAGTCATGGCTGGCGGCCTCCTGAGGGCGGTTGCGCGGGGGTGATCGGTTTCATTGGTGTGATGTTTGAAGTGGCGCTGGCCGTGGCGGCTGGGCACAGTGCGTCAACAAAGCGCTGCACCACCGCGGGCAGCACCTCTTGCTGGCGCACCGCCAGCAGATAGTCGCGCTCGGCCCAGGCTTCGTCCAGCGCCAGCGTCTTGACGCGGAACACTTGGGCGAAACGCTGCGCCACGGCGGCCGGCATCACGGCCACGCCCAGGCCGGCTTCGACCAGCTGCGCGATGGCGTCGAAGCCACGCACCTGCAGCCGCGCTTTCAGCGTGCGGCCCTGGCCCTCGGCCTCGGCGCGCATCAATTCGTGGACGGCCGCGCCCTGGTGCAGGCCGACGATGTCGTGGTCCAGCAGGTCTTCGAAACGCAGGCTCTGCCGCTGCGCCAGCGCGTGGTCGGTCGGCACCATCACCACCAGGGTGCTGTGGCGGTAGCGCCAGGTCTGCAGGCGGTTGTCCAACAACGGCGGCAGGACGATGCCTACGTCGGCCCGGCCCTCGGCCACGGTGGCCTGGATCTCGGCGCTGGTCTGATCTTCCAGACTGATGCGGATTTGCGGATGCGCCTGCGAAAACGCCGCCAGGTCGGGCGGCAGGCATTCGCTGATGGCACCGGCGGTGGCCGCGACGCGCAGATGGCCCTTGATGCCCCGCGAGAACTCGACCACTTCGCTTTCCAGCGCGTGCAGGCTGGCGTGCAGGCTGCGCACATGGCGCACCAGGGCGCGGCCGGCTTCGGTGGGTTCCACGCCGCGCGCCC
>JAYVBO010000579.1:0-2493 GCA_043750435.1 Betaproteobacteria bacterium
TGCACTGGATGGCCTTGATCTGCCAGGCCACTTGATAGACCTTTTTCACCGAGCGGCTGGCGTTCAGGCTGGCCACCCGGCGCGCCACGGCCGGCTGGTTGACGCGCAAGGCGCGCACACGGGCCAGATCCAGCGGCGTGCCGGCGTTCAGCCGCAAGTGGGGTGCTTGGGGCGGATGCAAATCGGCGGCGGCACTCATGCAGCGGCACTCCTGGGGTTCGGGCAGAGGGGGGCAAGCATAGCCTGGGTGCCCAGGCAAAGAAGGGTTTCGCACCCCGGGTGGAGCCGGGTGCGGTGATAGCCTTCGAGGTTGCTCGCCGCCGTGAAGGACCTGCTGCGCGGCTCGGCACTGAATCTGACTTGAATACCGGATGCTGACCATGTTTTTGCACCTCTTGCCGACCGCAGTCTTGAAACGCACGGCGCCCGCCGTCCTGTCCGCCGCGTCGGTGCTGAGCCTGCTGGCCGCCTGCAGCCCGTCCACCGACACGGCCACCGCCAGTGCGGCTTCGGCGGCTTCGGGCGGCGCGTCAGGCGCCGCTGCAGGCCCGGGCGCTGCGGCTTCGGCGCCGCCAGTGGGCATCACCACCGTCCGCGCCCAGGCGCGCGAGCTGCCGGTGCTGATCAACGCCACCGGCATCGTTTCGCCACTGTCCAGCGTCGATGTGCGGCCGCAGACCACCAGCCTGATCACCAAGGTCCACGTCAAGGAAGGCCAATTCGTCAAGGCCGGTGAGCTGCTGTTCACGCTGGACCCGCGCGCCGACGAGGCCAATGTGGCCAAGGCCCACGCCCAGTTGGCGCGCGACGAGGCTGCGCTGGCGGACGCGCAGCGGCAACTGAAGCGCAGCCAGGACCTGCTGACGCAGAACTTCATTTCGCAAGGCGCGCTGGACACCAGCCTGACCAATGTGCAGTCGCAGGCCGCTGCCGTGGCGGCTGACAAGGCGGCGCTGGACGCCGCCCGGCTGGGCTTGTCCTACACCCGCATCGGTGCGCCCGGCGCCGGCCGCCTGGGCGCCATCAACGTCTTCGCTGGCAGCTCGGTGCAGGCCAATGTCACCACCCTGGTCAGCCTGACCCAACTTCATCCCATCGCGGTGTCTTTCAGCCTGCCGCAGCGCTACCTGGTCGATGCGCTGGCGGCGTTGAAGGACGGTGGCGCACCGGTCATGGCCACGCCGCCGGAAAGCGCCAGCACGGCGGCTTCAGCGGCTTTGCAAGGGCACTTGAAATTCGTCGACAACGCCGTTGACACCGCTTCGGGTACGGTCAAGGCCAAGGCGGTCTTCGACAACACCGGCAACAAGCTGTGGCCGGGCGCTTACGTCAACATCGCCATGACGGCCAGTGTGATCAAGGGCGCCGTGGTCATTCCGCAAGCGACCATCATCCAGACGCCGCGCGGCGCCCTGGTCTACGCGGTCATTGAAGGCAAGGCCGCAGCGCGGCCGGTGCAGGTGCTGTACGCCCAGGGTGATGATGCGGCGGTCAGCGGCCTCAAGCCCGGCGAGCGCATCGTGCTGGACGGCCGGCAGAACGTGCGCCCGGGCGGCGCCGTGGTCGAGCGGGCGCGTGAAGGCGGCGGGGCTGGCAGCGGCGCGGGCAAGGGCAGCCGGCCGGGCGGCGCTTCGGGCGCAGGAAGCGGCGCCGGGAACGCCGGCGCCACCACCAAGGGGGCACCGGCACCATGAACTTCTCGGAACTCTTTATCCGCCGTCCGGTGATGACGGTGCTGCTCAACCTGGCCATCGTGCTGGCCGGCATCATCGGTTACCGCAGCATTCCGGTGGCGGCACTGCCCAGCTACGACACGCCGGTCATCAGCGTGTTCGCCAACCTGCCCGGCGCCAACCCGGAAACCATGGCCACCAGCGTGGCCCTGCCGCTGGAAAAGCAATTCCAGACCATTCCGGGTTTGAAGACCATCAGCTCGTCCAGCACGCTGGGCAGCACCAGCCTGACGCTGGAATTCGAAGAAGGCCGCAACATCGACGCGGCTTCGGTCGACGTGCAGGCCGCGCTGCTGCGGGCGCAGCGCTCGCTGCCCATCGACATGACGTCGACGCCCAACTACCGCAAGGTCAACCCGGCCGACGCGCCAGTGCTGCTGATCGCGCTGACCTCGCCGTCGCTGGCCCCCTCAGACCTGCAGGACTACGCCGAACACCTGATTACCCCCACCATGGCCACCATCGCTGGCGTGGCCCAGGTCAACATCTTCGGCAGCAAGCGTTTCGCGGTGCGCGTGCGCGTGTTGCCCGAGGCCCTGGCCGCCCGCAACATCGGGCTGGACGAACTCAGCGCCGCGCTGCGCGCCGCCAACGTCAACACCCCCGTCGGCACCCTGGAAGGGCCGCGCCAGACGCTGACCTTGACAGCCAACAAGCAGCTGAAGAACGCCGCTGAATTTGCCGAGCTCATCGTCAGCCAGAAGGGTGGCAACCCGGTGCGCCTGAAAGATGTGGCGGTGGTGCAGGACAGTCTGGAAAA
>JAYVBO010000580.1:0-5818 GCA_043750435.1 Betaproteobacteria bacterium
GAACCTGGTGTCGAACACCCCGCGCTGGATGGCCAGCCTGCACGCGCTGCCCATGTACCTGGGCCTGGACCTGCGCGGTGGCGTGCACTTCCTGATGCAAGTGGACATGCGCGGCGCGCTGAAGCAGGCGGTTGACACCTACGCCAGCGACGCCCGTTCCGCGCTGCGCGAGAAGCGCTTGCGCTTCGCCGGCATCACGCGCGAACCCAACGGCATCACCATCGGCCTGCCCGACGCGGCCGAGGCCAGCAAGGCGCGCGACATCCTGTCCGACCGCCTGCCGTCGTTGACCTGGACCGAAGAGTCCGCTGACGGCACGGTGCGGCTGGTTGGCCGCCTGTCGCCCAAGGCCATCAACGACATCCAGACCCAGGCCATTGCGCAGAACATCGAAACGCTACACAAGCGCGTCAATGAACTGGGCGTGGCCGAGCCGGTGATCCAGCAGCAAGGGCAGGACCGCGTGGTCGTGCAACTGCCGGGCGTGCAGGACACGGCACGCGCCAAGTCCATCATCGGGCGCACCGCGACGCTGCAATTCCGCCTGGTTGACCCCGACACCGCCACAGCGGCCGAAGTGGTGCCCACGCGCGGCGGCGGCACCGTCGGCCTGAAGCGCGACAGCATCGCCACCGGCGAACAGCTGAAGCAGGCCAGCGCCACCATCGACAAAGACCAGCGCCCGGCCGTCAGCGTGCGCCTGGACGATGTGGCTGGCCGCAATATGCGCAACACCACCCGCGAGAACCTGGGCAAGCCCATGGCCATCGTGCTCTACGAAAAGGGCAAGGGCGAAGCGCTGTCGGTGGCCACCATCAACGGTGAATTCGGCACCGACTTCCAGATCACCGGCAACTTCACACCGCAGGAAACCGCCGACCTGGCGCTGCTGACCCGCGCCGGCGCCCTGGCCGCGCCGATGGAAATCGTCGAAGAACGCACCATAGGCCCCAGCCTGGGCGCCGACAACATCAGCAAAGGTCTGTACAGCGTGACCGGCGGCTTTATCGCCATTGCGCTGTTCATGTGTGCCTACTACATGCTGTTCGGTGTGTTTTCGGCTGTCGCGCTGGCCTTCAACCTGCTGTGCCTGGTGGCGGTGCTGTCGATGCTGCAGGCCACCCTGACGCTGCCGGGCATCGCGGCCATCGCGCTGGCTTTGGGCATGGCCATCGACGCCAACGTGCTGATCAACGAGCGCGTGCGCGAGGAATTGCGCGGCGGCGCCGGGCCCCAGCAGGCCATCAGCATCGGCTATGAAAAGGCCTTCGCCACCATCTTGGACAGCAACGTCACCACGCTGATCGCGGGCGTGGCGCTGCTGACCTTCGGCACCGGCCCGATACGCGGTTTCGCCATCGTGCACTGCCTGGGCATCCTGACGTCGATGTTCTCGGCGGTGATGTTCTCGCGCGGCCTGGTCAACTTCTGGTACGGCCGGCAGAAGAAGCTGAAGGCCGTGTCCATCGGCCAGGTCTGGCGCCCTGACGGTGCGGCCCTGCCCGTCGTCGACCGCAACGAAGCCTGAGGCACCGAAAGCCCGCCATGGAATTCTTCCGCATCCGCAAAGACATCCCCTTCATGCGCCACGCGCTGGTGCTGAACGCGGTGTCGTTCGTGACCTTCGCGCTGGCCGTGTTCTTCCTGGTTACGCGCGGCCTGCACCTGTCCATTGAATTCACCGGCGGCACGCTGGTGGAAGTGGCCTATGTGCAATCGGCCGACATCAACCGCACCCGCGCCACCGTGGACAGCCTGGGCTTCGGCGAGGTGCAGGTGCAGAACTTTGGCACGTCGCACGACGTGCTGATCCGCCTGCCGGTGCGCGCCGACGTCAAGCAGGCCGATGTGGCCGACCGCGTCTTCGACGCGCTGTGCAAGGGCGAGCAGGGCGTGCGCGGCACCAAGCAGTATTTGACGCCGCAGGGCGAGCAGGTCAGCCGCCCCAGTTGCACCGCCGCCGACGGCAAGGAACCGCTGACCCTGACCCGCACCGAAGCCGTGGGCGCCAGTGTCGGTGCCGAGCTGTACGAAAACGGCGCTTGGGCGCTGCTGGCCACCGTGCTGGGCATCATGGCCTACTTGGCGGTGCGCTTCGAGTGGAAGTTCGCGCTGGCCGGCATCATCGCCAACCTGCACGACGTGGTCATCATCCTGGGCTTCTTCGCCTTCTTCCGCTGGGAGTTCTCGCTGGCCGTGCTGGCCGCCATCCTGGCCGTGCTGGGCTATTCGGTGAACGAATCGGTGGTCATCTTCGACCGCATCCGCGAGACCTTCCGGCGCTTCCGCAAGCTCAGCACCCACGAGGTCATCGACCACGCCATCACCAGCACCACCAGTCGCACCATCATCACCCACGGCTGCACGCAGCTGATGGTGCTGAGCATGCTGGTCTTCGGCGGCCCGACGCTGCACTACTTCGCCATTGCCCTGACCATCGGCATCCTGTTCGGCATCTATTCGTCGATCTTCGTGGCCGCCGGCATCGCCATGTGGCTGGGCGTGAAGCGCGATGATCTGATCAAGGCCGTCGGCAAGAGCGACGATCCCGGCGACCCGAATGCCGGGGCCGTGGTGTAGAGTGGTCCGATCCCCTACAACCGCGTAGCCGCCACCCGCCGACATGGCCACCAGCGCCACGCCTGACTCCCTGGCCAGCCAGGCGCGCAGGCTCTATTCCGAGGAACTGGTCAAAGGTTTGGTGCCGCTGGTGCAGGCCGCCATGGACGGCGCCCGCACTTTGCTCGACAAACCGTCCGAGCACACCGTCTTCCAGCGCCGCCGCGACCTTGTCCAGTCTTTGCTCGCGGGCTCCCAGGCTTGGCACCGCGGCATCGTGGCGGGCCTGCGGCTGGCGTTGGCCGGCGGCGCGTCAGCGACCCGCGCAAGCGATCTGCCGGCGCCAGGCGACGCCCACGCTGCGCTGACCTTGGTGCCCGACGACACCATCGAACTCGAAATCGTCACCTCGCGCCTGGCTCTGGCCATCATGGACCGCGCGTCCTGGGAATTCGCCGATTTGCGTTCGCGCGTTGCGCACCTGGAACATCGCGGTGAGCTTGACGCCCACGACATGCTGCGCGCCCACCTGCTGGCGCGCGTGGTCTTCGACGCCTGGCGCGCCGCCGGGCAGACGCTGGACGGTTGGCGTGAGCTGCAGCCGCTGCTGCACGATGAGTTCGCCTTGCTGGTCGAAGAGGCCTACCACGAGACCAATCGCTGGCTGATGGAGCGCGGTGTACTGGCCGAGGTCGACTTGCGGCCTTTCATCCGCCGCTCGCGCACCCATGCGCCGCAGGGTGGCGGGTTCCAGGCCGACGGCCATGGGCCGGCTGCCGCCGGCGGGTCGAGCCGGGATGACGGGGCGTCGCTGGGCGCGGGCGCGCCTTCGGGCTACCCGCAGGGCGGCGTCAGCACGGGCTCGGTCGGTGGCTACACCAGCTGGCAGACCGCCAACGCGGGCGGCAACCGAGGCAGCGTCGGCGAAGAGACGCGGATGATGACCCGCGCGGCGCCGCTGGCTCGCAGCCGCGATCACGCCGAAGCGGTGTTGGGCCGTTTGAACCGCCTGATCGGCCGCAGCGTGCCCGACTTCGGCGCGTCCACCCGTTCGCAAGACCTGAATCGGCCGTCGCCGGTGATGTCGGCGGGTCTGGACCGCGCCATCGAATCGGCCCAACAGGGCATACGCCAGCGCCTGGCCGGCAGCGCCCAAGACGGCGAAGCGGCGCTCACCGCGCCGGCGATGCTCGAAGAGTTGCACCAGCGCAAGCAGGCGCTGAAGAAGGCTGCTGCGTCGCCCGAAGAGCGCGCCACCATCGAGATCGTGGCCCTGCTGTTCCAGAGCATCCTGACCGAAGAGCGCATCCCCGCCAGCGTGCGCGTGTGGTTCGCGCGGCTGCAGATGCCGGTGCTTCGCGTGGCCGTCACCGAACCCGATTTCTTCGCCACCATCGACCACCCGGCGCGCCGCCTGATCGACCGCATGGGCGCTTGTGTGATGGGTTTCGACAGTGCCAGCACCAGCAATGCGGGCGACCCGAATTCGGCGCTGGAAAAGGAAATCAAGCGCATCGTGCAGGTTGTCGAGGCCTACCCCGACACCGGGCGCCGCGTCTTCCAGACCGTGCTGACCGAGTTCGAGAAGTTCCTTGAGCACTACTTCAGCACCGAAAACGAAGCCACCAAGCGCGGCGTCTCGCTGGCCCAGCAGGTTGAACAGCGCGAGACGCTGGCCATCCAGTACACGATCGAACTGCGCCGCATGCTCACAGAGGTGCCGGTGCAAGAAGGCGTGCGCCAGTTCCTGTTCCACGTCTGGGCCGATGTGCTGGCCACTACGGCCGTTCGTTACGGCAGCCAGGGCGCGCAGACCAAGGTCATGAAACGCGCCGCCGCCGACCTGATCTGGAGCGCCAGCGCCAAGGTCAGCCGCGAAGAGCGCGCCGAGGTCATCCGCCGTCTGCCGCCGCTGCTCAAGAGCCTGCGCGAAGGCATGGCCTCGGCCGGCATGGACACGCCCAAGCAGGACGAGCACATCCAACAGCTGAACAATTCCCTGGCGGCGGCTTTCACGGCCAAGGCGGCGGCCATCCCCGACGACCGCCTGCGCGAGCTGATGGAGCGGCTGGAAACGCTGGAAGAACTGCTGCCCGATCAGGCTGATGTGGACATCGACGAATCGATGGTGCTGGACCTGTCAGGCCACCAAAGCGCCGAGCTGGAAGTGGTGCTGGACGGCGGCTCGATGCCGACGCCGGCCATGGTGGCCTGGGCGCGTGAACTGCAGGTCGGCAGCTGGTACATGCTGGACCGCGGCGGCCACAGCGAAGCGGTGCAACTGGCTTGGCACGGCCTGCGCAAACAGTTGTCGCTCTTCGTCACGCCGCAGGGGCGTTGCGTGCTGTTCCAGCAGCACCGGCTGGCGTCTTATCTGCAGGCCGGTTTGATGCTGCCGGCGCAAGATGAAGCGCTGACTGTGCGCGCCACGCGCAGTGCGCTGGCCAAGCTGGACGTGGACGCTTCGCGTCTGCTGAACTAGCCACCAAGCTCGCTGCGCTCGGTCGGGTCAATGAACGACCCGGTCCTCGGGATCAACGAACAACTCGTCGAGGATCAACGCGTCGGGCTCTTCGCCCAGGCTCCAGAAGACCATTAGCACGATGATTTTCAGGTCATCCAGGTCCATGGTGCCGGCACCGACAGCCACCGCCCGGTCGATGACCATTTCGCGCATCGGCGCGGGCAAGACGCCGGCGGACTCGAGGAAGGTGATGAAACCCACTGATGCTTCGTCCAGCACCTCGCGCTCTTCGTCGGTGTAGATGCGCATGCTGCCCTGCACGGGCGTGCCGGTGACGGACTCGGCGCTGTTGGCCAAGCCGTCGAGCCAGCGCAGCGCGTCCTGGATTTCTTCAGGTTCGAAGCCCACAGCGGAGAGTTTGCGTTTGAGCTGCTTGGTTCCCGGACAGGCATCCGGGCGCCAGTAGTTCTCGTAGAGATAGACCAGTACTTCGAACATGAATTCACTATACCCGAGGCGCCGGTATCAGCCGGTGAACCGCCGCTGGTACAGGCCACCAGGCAGCCGGGCTACCTGGCCGGCCAGCTCGAAATCCAGCAGCTTGGCCAGCAGTTCGGGCGTGGGCCAGCCGGTGCGGGCCTGCAGCGCGTCCAGCGTCACCGGGTCGGGCCCCAGCGCGTCCAGCAGCGGGTCGGTGGGTGTGTCTTGCGTGGCGTCCAGCGGCAAGACCGCTTGCCGCGGTGCAGCGGGGCCCAGCAGCTCTTCCAGGATGTCTTCCGCCGATTCGACCAGCTT
>JAYVBO010000581.1:0-5800 GCA_043750435.1 Betaproteobacteria bacterium
TGGATCTCGTCGATGAAGAGCACATCGTTCTTTTCCAGGTTCGTCAGGATGGCGGCCAGGTCTTTGGGCTTTTCCAGCACCGGGCCTGACGTTTGGCGCAGGTTCACACCCAGCTCGGCGGCCACGATGTGGGCCAGCGTGGTCTTGCCCAAACCGGGCGGGCCGAACAGCAGCACGTGGTCCAGCGCTTCGTTGCGGCCCCGCGCGGCGCTGATGAAGATTTCCAGCTGTTCGCGCGCCTTCACCTGGCCCACGTATTCGGCCAGGCCCTTGGGCCGCAGCGCGCGTTCGATGGCTTCTTCATTGGGCGAAGCCGGCGCCGCGCTGAGCACGCGCGACGCCCCGCTGGCGCTGGGCGCCGGGGAGGGGATGGGGCCGAAATCGTCCGTCTTGATCGCCATCGGCCGATTATGGCCAGCGGCTGCGGGGCCATCGCCAGCGGGCCGACAATCGGCACTCCCCGAAGGAGTGCCCCATGTTCGCGATACGCCACGTTGCCGCCAGCGTCCTGCTGTTGTCTGTCCTGACCGTTCACGCCCAGACGGCGCCGAAGGTTGAAGCCGCCTGGGCGCGGCCCACGGTGGCCGGCCAGTCGGGCGGCGGCGGCTTTCTGAAGATTACTGGCGGCAGCACCGACGACCGCTTGCTGTCCGCCCGCACCGCCATCGCAAAAATGGCCGAGCTGCACACCATGGAGATGGACGGCAATGTGATGCGCATGCGCCAGATCGACGCCATCGCCATCCCGGCCGGCGCCACGGTGGAACTCAAGTCCGGCGGCAAACATGTGATGTTCATGGGCCTGACGCAGACGCTGAAGAGCGGTGCGCATTTCCCGCTGACGCTGCGCTTCGAGAGGGCCGGCGAAGTGACCGTCGAGGTCCGCGTTTCAGCACAAGCGCCGGCACCCTGATAAACGCCGTCCGAAGGCGGCGTTGGGTGCACGGTGGTGCCTGATCAGGCTTGCCGGCGTCGCGGTATGGGCCGTTGGACGCATGGCTGCCGACGCTGGCCCGAGTGCCGCTGGTGATCATTGAACGCGGCCAGTTGCGTGCCCTGCTCGATGGGGAATGCCCGCCCACCCCGCAATCCCGGAGGCGGGCCGATGCAGCCGTTCACGTCTACGCCGGCAGCTGCCGGCTTCAGACACACAGGGGTTACATGCCGCTCTTGTAATGGCGGTCATGAAAGCCAGCGCCTCAACGCTCGTGCTGCTGGCCGCCTTCCGCGTGGGCGCGGCTGCCGCACAAGAGCAAAGCACACCGCCCCAAACGCAGCCGCAATCGCAACCCGTTGCGGCGCCGGCCCAGCCGGCCAAACCGGTAAAGCCCACCCAGGTTGAACCGCAGAACCACATCGAAGTGACGGGCCGGCGTGACGCCGTGGAGCAGCGCCGCCTGTCCACCGCCGCCAAGATCGTGGTCACGCGCGAAGAGATCGAGCAGTTCGGCGACCTCAGCCTGGGCGACGTGCTCAAGCGCCTGCCCAGCGTCACCATCGGCGGCAGGCCGGGGCGTGGCGGGCAGATCCGCATGCGTGGCATGGGCAACGGCTACACCCAGATCCTGATCGACGGTGACCGCATGCCGCCGGGTTTTTCGCTGGACCAGATCTCGCCCGACCTGATCGAGCGCATCGAGATCCTGCGCGCGCCCACCGCCGAAACCGGCGCGCGGGCCATTGCCGGCACCATCAACATCGTGCTGCGTGAACCCATGCGCCAGCGCGGCGACGACCTGCGGCTGGGGCTCTCGAACGAACACCACGGCCTGCGCCCCAACGCCAGCTGGTCGCACGGCGACGTGCTGGGCGAGACCGGCACCTGGAACCTCAACCTGTCGGCGTCGGCGGTGGACCAGTCCACCTTCAACCACAGCGACACCGTCACCACCGACCTGGCCAGCGGCGCCGTCACGTTGAACCCGCACCGTGACACCCAGCAGCACGACAAGCGCAACGCGGCCAATGTGAATGGCCGCGTGCAGTGGCAATTGGGCGGCGGCGACCAGTTCAGCATCCAGCCTTTCGTGGCGCTGTCGCAGGGCCGTCCGCAAGGCGCGGGCCAGCTGACGCAGAGCATCGGCCTGGCGCCCTACGACGACAGCGCGACGTCGGCGCACAGCCGCAGTGCCAACGCCCGGCTGGCGCTGCAACTGCGCAAGCGCCTGGACGCCGACACGCGCCTGGAAATGCGCGGCCAGTTCGGCGGCTTCGAAACGGCGAGTGGCAGCCTGCTGACCTTGACCCGCCAGGCGACCGCCACGCCGCTGCTGACGCAAAGCAATGACACCCACGTCAGCGACCGTTCCTGGAGCCTGAACGGCAAGTTGTCGCGTACCTGGTTCGACCAGCACAGCCTGGTCGCCGGGCTGGAAGGGGAAGGCGTGCACCGTTCGGAAACCGGCCTGCAGCGCGCCGAGGCCAGCAACGCCAGCACCAGTGGCCAGCCGACGACGGTCGATGTGGACGGCGACTTGCAGGCCTCGACGCGGCGCCTGGCGGCCTATGTGCAAGACGAGTGGGAGCCCGCGTCCAGCGTCTCGGCCTACGCGGGTCTGCGCTGGGAAACCATCCGCACGCGCAGCGCGGCAGCGGGCTATGCCGTTTCGAACACCGGCAAGGTGCTGACCCCGCTGGCCCATGCCGTGTGGCGCTTCAACGCCCCGGCGCGCGACCAGTTGCGCATCAGGCTGACGCGCAGCTACCGGCCGCCCACGCTGGGCAATCTGACCTCGCTGCCGCGCTTCAACACCACCAACCCGGTGCCCGGCGCCAACACCGCCGTCACCGCCGACCGCGCCGGCAACCCCGATCTGCGGCCCGAACTGGCGCGCGGCCTGGACCTGGCGCTGGAGCATTACCTGCCCGGCGGCGGGGTGCTGTCATTCAGTGTTTTCAGCCGCCACATCAACGACTTGATCCGCAACGTCACGGCGCTGGAAACCGTGTCCTGGGCCAACGGCCAGCGCTGGGTCAGCCGGCCGCGCAACATCGGCGACGCCGACACGCGGGGCATCGAACTGGACACCAAGTTCAGGCTGGAAGAGCTGCTGAAAGACGCGCCGGCGCTGGCGCTGCGCGGCAATCTGGGCGTCTATCGGTCTAGCGTCAGCGGCATCAGCGGGCCCGACAACCGCATCGACCAGCAACCCAAGCTCAGCCTGAACCTGGGCGGCGACTACCGCCCGCGCGGCCTGCCGTTGATGCTGGGCGCCAACCTGAGCTGGGTGCCGGGCTACGCCGTGCAGCAGACCGAAACGCAACGCGCCGAGATCGACACCACACGCGTGCTGGACACCTTTGTGTTGTGGACCTTGAACCCGACGACCAAGTTGCGGGTCAGCTTGGCCAACCTGGTGCCGCGCCATTACGTCACGCGCAACACCATCGTCGCGGGCGGCTTGCAGCAGGTGGCCAGCAGCGACGGGCCGACCGAAAGGGTGCTGGGTCTGCGGCTGGAAATGAAACTCTGAATCAGCGGTTCAGCGCCTTCAGCGCCAGCTTGATGCCGTCGCTCACGCCCACGTCCGGGGGCAGGGCCTTGAGCGCGGCCTGGGCTTCCTTTTCGCTGTAGCCCAGGGCCTGCAGGGCCTGCGTGATGTCGCCCTGGTTGTCGCTGAGCGCCACGCTGGGCAGGGCCAGGTCAGCACCCAGCTTGCCCTTCAGTTCCAGCAGCAGGCGTTCGGCGGTTTTCTTGCCGATGCCCGGCACCTTCACCAGCCGCGCGCCGTCTTGCAGGCTCACGGCTTGGGCCAATTCGCTCACGCTCAGGCCCGACAGGATGGACAGCGCGGTGCGCGGGCCGACGCCGCTGATCTTGACCAGTTCGACGAAAGTGGCGCGCTCGGCAACGGTCAAAAATCCGAACAGCAGTTGGGCGTCTTCACGCACCACGAAGTGGGTCAGCAGCACCACGCTTTCACCCAAAGCGGGCAGGTTGTAGAAGGTGCTCATCGGCACGCTGATGTCGTAGCCCACGCCGTGCACATCCACCAGCACCTGCGGCGGGGTCTTGCCGGCCAGCACGCCGCTGATGCGGGCAATCATGCGGTCACCGGGCCGGGCGCGCCCAGCAGCGCTTCCAGGCGCGCGTGCAGCGCGTCGAAATCGGGCTCGCCTTCATGGCGCCAGACGATGCCGCCGCTGCGGTCCAGCAGCAGACTGGTAGGCGTGCCGCGCACGCCACCGAAGGCCGCGGCAATGGCGCCAGTGTTGTCGATGGCCACGCCGAAAGGCAGGCCGCGCGACTGCGCGTAGCTGGCCACCAGCGCCGGTGGGTCGTTGCGCATGGCCACCGCCAGAGTCTGCAGGCCGCGCGGGCTGAATTGGCGATGGGTGGCCACAAGGCGCGGCATTTCGCGCACGCAGATGGCGCAGGTGGTGGCCCAGAAATTCACCAGCACCACCTGCCCGCGCAGGCCCGCGCTGTGGCGGGCCACGCCGTCGAGCAAGGTGTAGTCGAAAGCCGCCGGCTGTGCAAGCTGCGCCTGGCGCTGGCAGGCCGCAAGACCCCACGCACCGACCAGCATTGCCAAGCCGGCGCGGCGGCGCGCAAGATCGGGCATGGACAACAGCAAGGGCAGCTTCATGAATCGGCGCGAGTTTACGGTAGCGTTTTCGGCCTTGATCCTGGCGGGTGGGGCCCAGGCGGCAACCACCAGCGAAAGCGACGCCACCTCAGGCATACGCGCGGCGCTGGAACGCGGGGCCATGGCCGCCGTCAGCCAGCTGGGCCGCAAGGATGGCTTTCTGGGCAACCCGTTGGTGCGCATCGAACTGCCGGGCTACCTGGAAGATGCAGCCAATTTGATGCGCCGTCTGGGGCAGGGCCGCAAGGTCGATGAGTTGGTGACTTCGATGAACCGCGCGGCCGAATCAGCCATGCCCGAAGCGCGCACGCTGTTCGTCAGCACCATCAAGGCCATCAGCGTCGAGGACGCCTTGCAGGTGGTGCGCGGCGGGGCCAATTCGGTGACCGACTTCTTCGCCACCAAGACGCGCGTGCCGCTGGGCGAACGCTTCCTGCCCATCATCACCAAGGCCACCGAAAAAGTGCACCTGGCCGACCGCTACAACGCCGTGGCGGGCCGCGCCGCCAGCTTCGGCCTGGTGAAGGGCGACGACGCCAACGTGCAGCAGTACGTCACCACTCGCGCGCTGGACGGTCTGTACCTGATGGTGGCCGAAGAAGAAAAGCGCATCCGCGCCAATCCGATGCAAACGGGCAGCGCCATCCTGCGCAAGGTCTTTGGCTTCTGACGGCAGCCCGCCGCCCGCAGCCCACTGCCCCCTGGAGCGCGCCGGCTTTCAGCCGTGGCGCGACAGCTCGAACAGCAGTGCGGCGGGTAGCGATTCGAGGAGGCCGTCCAGGCCCACGCTGGCGTAGGGGTAGCCGTCGAATTCCAGCACTTCGAAGGCGCGGCTGTCGGGCGTTATCTGGACGAAGGCCAGCGTCGGCGTTTCAAGCAGCAGGCTGTTGCGCAGGCCGCTGAAACGTGAACCGGCCAGACTCGCTTCATAGACCACGGCATGCGGCAGCGCTTCGTCGAAGAGGCGCTGTGCCTCGTCCAGTGTGGTCACGAAATCGACCATCGAACCGGTCGGCCGCAGGGCGTCGCGCACGATGTTGCGCACCTCGCGCTGGGCCGACAACACCACGATGTGACGCCCCGCCAGCGTTGCGCTGAAGGGCATCTGCACGCCCGCGTCTTCGTCTGGCGGCGGGGCTGGCAGCGCGGCCTTGACCTTGGTCTTTTCGACAGGCGCGACAGCCGTGACGGCCGCAGTAGCCACCGTGGTT
>JAYVBO010000582.1:0-5795 GCA_043750435.1 Betaproteobacteria bacterium
TTCCACGATTCATCGAAGGCCTCGAAGACAAAACACAGCACGCCTTCGGCCCGGGTCCAGTCCATCAGGTCCTGGTAGTAGACGGCCTGCAGTTCCTGCACCGCATGTTCGGCATGCATGCCACGGCCGTTGCTGTTGGTGCACCAGCCGGCTTCGGTGATGACGATGGGTTTGTCGGGGTAGAGCCGCGCCACGCTGGCCAGGTTCTCTTTCGTGTAAGCCAGCGCTTCGTGGATGTGCTTGTATTCCCAGACTGGGTAGCTGTGCAGCGAGATGAAGTCGAGTTCGGCCACCAGGTCACGCAGCTTGTGCAGCCAGGGCACGTAGTTCTCGCAGAAGGTGACGGGCTGGCGTACCGCAGCCTTCACGCGGCGCACGTGGTCGATCATGCGGTGCACGGGCACGAAGTGGTCGGTCCAGTCCACCGTGGCCTCGTTGCCCACGGCCACCGAAAACACGATGCCTGGGTAGCGCTGGGCCAATGCAATCAAACGGCCGACTTCGGCGGCGTTTTCGCACCTGCTGGCTTCCAGCTGTTCTTCGCTGAAGGTGCCGCCCCAGGGGCAGCCGAAGTTGTTCATCTCGGCGCCCAGGTAGGCGCCCAGCATCACCCGGAAGGACAACCGGTTTTCCGCGATGACCTGCAGCACGCGTTCGGCGTGCGCGCTGCAGTCGTACAGGCGCAGCAAGCCCCAGTTCTTCTGCAGGATCAGCAGGTCTTCCAGGATCTCGTCCGCGGACGGGTAGATCCGCTCGTTCGGGTTTTGGCCGTCGCGGTAGCCGCTGTAGCAGATGGCATTGCCCGTGGGCAGGTTCAACAACTTCGTCATGTGCTTCATCCGAACTTCAGTTCGCCGTCCTTGTCCCACAGGCCCCAATACGCACCCACGTCGCCCTCGGCGCCCACTTTCCAGGCTTCGTCGAAGGCCGAGAAATAGAAGAGTTCGACGCCGTCTTCGTGGGCCCAGCGGGCGGTGTCCACGAAGTACTGCATGGCGCCTTCTCGCGAGGGCACGGAGCCCTGAAACGGGCTGCCCTGGTCGGGCCAGCCGGTCTCGCTGATCAGCACCCGCTTGCCGGGGGCGGCGGCGCGTGTACGGGCCAGCATGGTCTGCATGTAGGCCAGCGCCTGATCACGCGGGCAGCCTTCCCAGAAGGGGTAGCAGTTGGTCATCACCACGTCGCAGGCGGCGGTGATGCGCGGGTGTTTCTCAAACAGGAAGTAGGCATCGACGTAGCCGACGGGCACGCCGGGCAGCGCATCCTTCACGCGCTGGATAAAGCCGAGCAGATCGTCCTCGCTCATGTCCTCGCGCAGCATGACTTCATTGCCCACGGCGACGATGTCGGCATGGCCGGCGCGGGCGACTTCGATGACGCCCTGGATCTCGCGTTCGTTGATGACCGCGTCGGTGCCCAGCCAGGCGCCGACCAAGGTTTTCAGCCCCAGTCCGTGGGCGATGCGCGGTGTCTGCTCGTGACCGTCGGTACACGAGAAGGTGCGCACCCATCCGGCGTGCGGCTGCAGGATGCTCAGGCGTTCGCGGATCTGTTGGGCGCTGACCTGCGAGCCCGGTTGCTGGCCTTCCAGGTAAGGGCTGAAGCACAGGCCGTGCACGCCCTGCCGCAGGGTGGCGCTGAAGTCGGCTGTCAGAGCGTCTTGGGCTTCGGTCGTCCAGACCTCGGCACCGGTGCGCGCCCACGCGCTGCGGTCCACGCGGCCGCCTGGCGGCATGGCGCCGGAATGCACGGTCTGCTGCACGTGCAGACTGTTGCCGTGCTCGTTGCTGAGGGCAACGCTGGCGTGCAACGTCTCGGTGGGTGCGGAAGGGGGTCGTGACATGGGGCGTTCCTCAAGCTTTCCTTTTGGCCTGCCAGGGGAACAGGCCCTTGCCGATGGGTCTCGTTGCGCCGGTGCCGCCCACCTTCTCGTACACGCGCACGTAGTCCACCACCAGTTCGGCAGGGAAGCGGGTCGCGTCATTCGGCGCACCGGGGAAGTTGCCGCCCACGGCCACGTTCATCAGCAGGTAGAAAGGTTGGTCGAAAGGTGCGGGCCAGGGGTTGAGATCGGCGGCCTTCTTGGCATCCACACCCAGGCCGTCTTTCAACTTGCTGCAGCTCCACCAGTGGTCGTAGGTGCTGGTGCACAGGCCGTCAACGAAGAAGCGGATCTGGCCCGGTTCCCACTCCACCGCGTAGTCGTGCCAGTTGGACACCGTGCTGCCATTCGGCAGCGCATGCACGGTGGTGATCAGCGTGCGTTTGGGATGGGTCGCGCCGAAGTGGATGCTGTTCAGCACCTCGTGCGGCTTCTCACCCACGATCTCCATCAGGTCGATCTCGCCACTGGCCGCCCAGCCGCCGTACTTGTCGTCTTGCGGCAGCATCCACAACGCCGGCCACAAGCCTTTGCCCCAGGGCACTTTCGCGCGAAATTCGACACGGCCAAATAGCGTGGTGAAGAGCGGTGTGCCGTTGCGCATGCGCGTCTTCAGCCGTGCCGAGGTGTAGCCGCAACCGTGCAGCGACTCCTTCAGCGCGCGGATGGTCAGACAACCGTCCTGCACCGACGCATTGGCCGGCGCATCGGTGTAGTACTGCAGTTCCTCATTGCCCCAGCCCGGTATCCAGGCGTGGTTCTTGTAGTCGTAGAAGCCGTTGCCGATGTCGAAGTCCCACTTCGTGCGGTCGATCTCGGTACCGTCGAATTCATCGTGCCAGACCAACGTCCAGCCCGGCACCTGCTTGGGCTGCTTTGCCAACTGCGCAATCCGGCCCATCGTCACACCTCCACGTGCGCGGTGCTGCGCGCTGCGCGCATCACCCGCTGCTGTTGCAGAAAATCGCGGTACCAGAGCGCGCTGTCCTTCAGCGTGCGTTGCTGCGTGGCGTAGTCCACGTGCACGATGCCGAAGCGCTTCTCGTAGCCCGACGCCCACTCGAAGTTGTCCAGCAGACTCCAGACCATGTAGCCGGCCATGGGCACACCCTGCTGCAAGGCGTCACCCACCGCCGCAATGTGCGAGGCGATGTAGGCCGTGCGGGCCGCGTCGTGTACGCGGCCATCTTGCAAGGCGTCCTTGAAGGCGCCACCGTTTTCCATGACGAAAAGCGGCGGCACGCGGTAGTCGCGGTGCAGGCGAAGCAGCAGTTCGGTCAGGCCCTGGGGATAGATTTCCCAGCCCATGTCGGTCAGCTCCAGCCCGCCTTGCTTGACGTCCCAGGCGCTCTGCGCACTGCACACCGAGCGCGAGTAGTAGTTCAGGCCCATGAAATCCATGGGCTGCGCGATGGCGGCCAGGTCACCGGCTTCGATTTGCGGCGTGTCGGCGCCCAGGAAGTCGAGGATGTCTTGCGGGTAGCGGCCGTGGAACAGCGGGTCCATGTACCAGCGCAGCAGACGGCCGTCCTCATGGCGGGCCAGCGCGATGTCTTCCGGCGTGTCGCGGGCTGGCTGCACCGGGCTCAGGTTCAGCACGATGCCCACCGCGCTGGGGCAGCCGTCGGCGCGCAGCGCGTGCGTCGCCAGCCCGTGGCTCAGCAGCAGGTGGTGCGACGCCTGCATGGCCTGCGCGCGGTTCTGGATACCGGGCGCGAAAACGCCGGTCTCGTGGCCCAGGGTGGCCATTACCCAGGGTTCGTTGTGGGTGGTCATGCTGGCAACGCGGTCGCCCAGGCGGGCGGCCATGCCCCGCGCGTAGTCCACGTAGCGGTGCACGGTGTCACGGTTCATCCAGCCGCCCCGGTCCTGCAGGGCCTGCGGCAAGTCCCAATGGTTCAGCGTCAGGTAGGGCGCCACGCCGCGTTCCAGCAGGCCATCGACCAGGCGTTCGTAGAAGTCCAGCCCAGCGGCGTTCCACGTGCCACTGCCCGCGGGCTGCACGCGCGGCCAGCTGACGCTGAAGCGGTAGGCATCCACGCCGAGGCTCTGCACGATGTCCAGGTCGGCCGGCCAGCGGTGGTAGTGGTCGCAGGCCACGTCGCCGTTGCTGCCGTCGGCGATGGCGCCGGGCACGCGGCAGAAACTGTCCCAGATGGACGGGCCCCTGCCGTCCTGGGTGGTCGCGCCCTCGATCTGGAAGGCACTGGTGGCTACGCCCCACACGAAGTTGGCAGGGAAGGCGTGGGCGGGCGTTGTGGCTGCGGTCATGGGCCTTGGATCGTGAACAGCTGGGTGACTGGACAGCGCCGGCTGTGAGACCGCTGATCAACCGGTGCAGATTTGTGAAAGCGCTTTCATAATTTACGGGCCGAGAGGCAGGCTGTCAATGCAGGGTTATCGCGCAGCACAGCGGCGCAGCGGCGGCCGGCCTGGTGGCCGGCGTCCAGCTCAGCGCTGGCGCAGTTCTCGGCTGCTTTCGCGGGCAATGAAGCGCGGCGCCGGCAGCTTGGCCGTGGGGGCTTCACCAGCCAGCAACTGCAGCATGGCAGCCGCCGCGATCTGGCCCAATTCGTAGACCGGGTGGTGCACCGTGCTCAACGGCGGCAGGGTGTAGAGCGCACCCGCCAGGTCATCGAAACCGACCAGCGACACGTCGTCGGGCACGCGCAGGTTGCGTCGGTGCAGGGCCAGCGCCGCGCCGAAGGCCATCTGGTCGTTGGCCGCGAAGATGGCGGTGAAAGCCTCGCGGCTGTCCAGCAGGCTTTCAACGGCCATGCGCCCGCTGTCTTCGGTGTACTGGCCGGGCACCACCAGGTCTTGCTCGAACGGGATGCCGGCCGCCTGCAGTGCGGCGCGGTAGCCGCGCAGGCGTTCCTTGGCGTCGGGGTGGCGGGGGTCACCGGCGATGAAGGCGATGCGCCTGTGGCCCAGCGTCAGCAGGTGATGGGTGGCCAGGCGCCCGCCCTCGAAGTTGTCGAAGTTCAGGGCGAACAGGCCAGGCGCCTTGAGGTTGCGGCCGGTCACCACCAGGGGTAGCTGCAGCGCATAGGCAGACAGCGCGGCGTCGGACAGGCGGCCGGTGAGCACGATGATGCCGTCCACCCGGCGCGAGCGCAGCATTTCGATGCAGCGTGTTTCCTGCGCCGCATTCCAGTGGCCGCTGACGAAAAGCGGGCTGTAGCCGGCGCGGCTGAGCTCGTCTTCCACGCCGCGCAGCGCGCTGCCGAAGAAGGGGCTGTCGATGGTCTGCGTGACCACGCCCACGCTCAAGGTGCGCCCGCCAGCCAGGCCACGGGCCACCGGGTTGGGCACGAAGCCCAGCCGGGCGATGGCGGCATCCACCGTGGCGCGTTTCGCTTCGGCCACCACGGCCGTGCCGTTGAGGATGCGCGATACCGTGCTGGGCGACACGCCGGCTGCCGCGGCCACCATCTCAAGCGTGACCTTGCCTTCGTGCTCGAAGGCGGCGGCACGGCGGCGCGGCTTGGCGTCGGTCTTGTTTTTCATGCGCGCCCTGGTTGATTCGACCGGGAGTTTACGCAGGCGACCTAGCGGTCGATCAAAGCGTGAAGTCGTAGTCGATGATCAACGGCGCGTGGTCAGAAAAGCGCTGCGCCAGGTAGATGGACTCGGCATTGGCGGTGGCGGCGACGCCCGGCGTGGCCAGGTGGTAGTCGATTCGGAAAAAACCTACAAAGGCACCAGCTGGTGGCCAGCGCCCAGGCGAGCCCCTAGGTACATGAGAGCGCCGTAGCCGTCGGCAGACTGCACCGAAGCGGTCATCGACCTGTCCGGATGCGAAGTGGCGCTCCCGGCCATTATGAGAAGACCCCAGTTATGAGAAGTTCGGGGGCAACGTAGGCAGGAAGACTGCGCCAGCGCTTGCGATTCGCAGTGTGCCCACGCGCGG